>JAAUTS010000049.1 GCA_012031345.1 Blastochloris sp.
GCCAATGAAGCTGGAGGTTCCGGTGACATTAAGAGCTCCGGAGTTGGTGATGTTGCCGGTGCTGGTGACGGACAGATTGCCCGTCAGCGTGCTGGCCGCCAGGTTGGTGGCGGCATTATTGATCAGAGTGGCATTTTGTCCGGTGAATCGAATCGGACCCGTGAGGTTGTTGGTTCCGTTGATGTTGATCGCACCCACCGTGGTGCCGCCGTCTGTGCCATCAATGGCTTGGAAGGTCGCAGTGCCGCCCACCGTCAAGGTGGCCGTGTTCTGGTTGATGCCAGCGGGCTGGGCTGTCACGGTGGCGAAGGTATTGGCCGCGCCACCTGTGTTGACCACGAGGCCACCGCTGAAGTTGTTAAATCCGTTGAGCAAGATGGCATCGCCGTTGATCTCGGCACTGGTGAAATTCTGCCCGTCTTCTAGGGAAATAATCGTCAGGGAACCCGAACCCGTGTTGATGGTGCCGGAAATATCCGTGTTGATATCCACCACACCGATCTTGCGGAAGTAAATGGAACCACCGGAGAGGCTGGCCGCATTAGCCAGAATGTTATCGTCCCGATCCAGCGTCGTCGTGCCACCCGTGGTGGTCAGTGTGCCGCGCACCCGAACCGCACCCGTCTGGGTGACGCCACCCGCACTGGCTGCCAGGGTATAATCGCCAGCCACTGTGCTGCTGCCCGCCCCCAGAACCGTTCCGCCCAACGCGCCTGTGTTGTCCACTGTCACATCTCCGCGGGCTGTTTCTTCATTGGTGAAAGAGGCTTGGCCCCCGACCGTCAACGCACCTGTTTGGGTAATGGTGGCGTTCGTTCCGTCACGCTGGACAATGATGAGGTCGCCTCCGACCGTTGATGCTGCCAAAACCGTTCCGGCAGTCGCGTTGTTGGTGATCTGCACATCTCCGGTCGCGGAGGTGGTGTTGAGGCTGATCGCTCCAACAAGATTGTTTCCTACGTTATTCATGGTCACGGATCCGTTGCCCGTATTGATCGTGGTGGTTCCAGTGACAGTGATCGCAGAACTGGAGACGTTATCGTCGCTGGTGGTCAGGCTGAAATTGCCTCCCCCGCTGGTCGTAATTCCGTTGAGGATAAGGGCAATGCTATTGGTAATCGAAATATCGTTAGCCAGTCCGCCGGTCGTTGATATGGCGTTGTTGACGTCGTTGAGAATGACGTCATTGCCTCCCGACACATTGAAACCAAAAAGTGTCGCGGTAATGCTTTGGGTCTGGGAAATGTCACCCCCCGCACTGATGCTAAGGACGTTGGCATTCACCCCGGCCACCGTTCCCGCCGTGCCGATGTTCACCCCGGTGACGTCGGTAAAGCTGAGATTGCCCGCCGTGTTTGCCGCCAAATTGGTCACCGCGTTGTTCTGCGTCAGCGTGATCGCCCCCGTGCCGCCCTGCAGACCCAGATTAGTCTCGGTGATAGTGAAACCCGCGCCTTGGGTAATCGTGTTGGCTCCGCACGTTTGCAGAATCAAGGTATTCGTTCCCGTTGGAGCAACCGAGCCCGCGATCAGAATGTTGCCGGAATTCGCATTCCCAATCTGCAGAACATTGGCCGTTATTTCATCCAACTCCCCGCTGTTCAAGGCCAGGTTTCCCGTATTGGCACCCAAGTCGATCAACTGCCCGTTGGTGAATTGAGCGATGGTAACGTTCCCTGTGGTCGTGATGCCATCCGCCACCGCTGCCAGTTCAACCGTGTTGGCGGAAATACTCACGTTTCCGCTGCCGGCATTGATGCTGGAACCCGCTCCCGTCAGGCTGTAGTTGTCGGCCGAAGCCCCTGATGCCGTCAGGCTGACATTGCCGGAAGTAGAGAGAATATCTGCGCCCGCGTCTTGAAGAAGGGCTGTCGCACTCGACGCCGTGCTTGTCGCATTCATGGTGATATTAGCCGTTGTGCTCGTGATTTGTGCCGCACCATTAAGCAAAATTCCCTCACTGGACGCCGTGGCTGCGTTCGATGCACCCGTGATCCCCACCAAGCCCGTGCCCGTTGATTGAATCGTAGCTCCGAGACCCACCTGCACCCCCACATTGACCGTGCCCGTGCTTCCCGCAATCGAGGTTCCATTGATGACTAAATTCCCATTCTGCACGGATATGACGCTGTCTGAGTTATTAATAGCCACCCCCGTGCCTAATCCACCAATACTTTGTCCCGAGGTTCCAGTAATCGTTAACGTGGCATCATTCGCAGCGGTCACGTCCGCATCATTGATCGACACCCGCGGTTCCCTGTCGATGTTCCCGTGCCACCCGTTCCCACGATAGAAATCGCTCCTCCTTGGCTGGAAACGGAAACTTGGTTACCCTGAATCTGCACCCCTACCAGCGATGAGCTTCCCCCTCCACCTGTTCCATTGATCGTGATACTGGAAGCCGTCCCAGCCGTATTTAAAGAGACAATGTCGGAATTTCCAATCAACGAGACCCCAATATTATTCGATCCAGTAGTTGTCCCCCCCCCCAATGACTGCACCAAAATCGCCCCCGTGCCCGTCACGGTGGATTGAATCAAAGCTCCGTTCAACCTGACTCCATTGTGGAAGTTGGTCCCGGCCCCACGTGTCCCCGTGACCGTAATGGAACCCGCGCCACTGGTAGTCAGCGTCGTGACATCTCCGCCATCCTCGTCCAAAGTCACCCCATTACTGCCTACACTACCCGCTCCGTTGGCCGAGCCCGTCCCCGTGATCTGCATGTTACCATTCACCACGGAGATGTCGGACTCTTCAATCGTCACCCCGCGACTATTACCTCCAGAGGTCTGGGCCGTCCCCGTCAAGGTAACCGAGCCCGTGCCCGTCTGCGTGATGGTCGTGTCGTTGCCCAAAAGTACCCCGGAACTGCCTAAAAACGCACCCGTTCCACTCGTACCAGTGATATTAACCGCTCCGCTGCCGGTAATCGTCACCGCACTCATGGTCACCCCGTTGTTGCCAAAGCCCGTTCCACCCGTTCCTGTGACGGTCAGATCCCCCGCGCCCATGCTGATCGTAGTGGTGCTGGTGATGTTCACCCCAGTGGCATTGTTGGCCTGAGCATTGCCCAAAAGAGTCAGATTTCCGCCTGCGGTTGCCAAGCTGGCCCCCACAATGAGAACCACCCCGGTTTGCAGGCCACCAAAAGTTCCCACATTCACCGTCACGTCCCCGCCCGCTGTGGTGATCGATGAACCCGTGGTCATGTTAAACAGAGCCAAACCCGCATCACGATTGCCCGCGTCTGCCCCCGCATCGTTGATCGTCGCCGTAAACGCACCCGTGCCAGCGAGCGTGATGTCATCATTTAAAATTATGCTGCGTCCGGCCTGCATGGTCAGGTTGAGGTTCGCCCCCAAAGTGATGGTCGCCCCGGCATTCTGAGTGATGTCGGTATTGGCTTGGAGAATCACATCCGCCACCGCCGCGTTGATCGTGGCCGCGTTAATAAAAGAATCCCCCGCCGGAGTATCGGCAAAGGCATCCACATCCGCCAAGGTCGCTGCACCCGCGCCATCAATGATGATGTTCTTAGGATCCAGCAACAGCGTTCCGCGGGAGCCGTTCGCCGCCCCTAAATCCGCCGTGCCCGTGAAGGCTAAAACTTCTTTACCGGAAACTTCCGCAAAGCCGCCATCGCCACTCTGAGCCCCGCCCCGGGCCGAAATGTTTCCCTGATACGTTGTGGCGTTATCCGCCCAAACTATCACCTTGCCGCCATCGCCCGACTCCTCTGCATCCGCCTTGATCGTGGCACCCGTCCCGACAAATGTTTTCTCCGCATTGATCACATCAGGATTGGAGCCTTGAAAATCACCACCGATGAGCGCGGTTCCGCCACCTTTTTTCCCGCTGACATCCACCACCGCGTTGCCGACTAGGCCGACGTTTTTACCTTCGACCACCACCGTGCCGCCTGTTTCATTCGAGGTTTTGGCACTGATCGTTCCGTTGCTCAAAACCGTGCCGCCGGCACCCGTCAAACGCACCCTGCCGCCACTGGTGTTCACACCTTGGGCGCGGACGATGCCTTCGTTGTTCACCGCCACGGAATACATCGAACCCGTGGCCTTCATCGTGGCCACCGCCGCCGCGATTTCACCCTTGTTGCTGATGCCCGTGCCGTCAGCGCTGGACCCGACCAAAACCGAAGTGCGTTCGTCGCCCGATTGCTTCAATAAAACTTCCGAACCCGCAGCCAGACCAGCCTCACCATTGGCCGAAGTGATTTTTCCGGCGTTCTCGATCTTTTGGGAAATGAGGAATACCCCGTTCGTGCCGTTGATGTTGCCCAAGTTGACAATCGAAGCTTGGGAGTTGCCCGCAAATTTCATGTCCCCACCCTTCATGAAAGTGTCGATGTCCAAGTCCAGCGTCGAGGCCACGAAGCCCGCCGTGTTGATCACCCCACCCGCCCCGACAAAAATCCCGCTCTGGTTCACCAGGAAAACCTGACCGTTGGCCTCCAAGGTTCCATAAATCTGGGAGACATTGTTTCCGATGACTTTGTTCAGCACAGCGGAAGATGCGTCAGGCTGCATGAACTTGGTCAACTCACCACTGGCAATGGAAAAATCCTGCCAATTGATCACGGCGGTTGGGGTGGCCTGATTGATCGTGGTGGTGGTGCCTGAGTTAGCGATGGTGGCTTGTCCCGCGACGACCTCGCCGCCGCTCGGATTGGCCTGCAAAGCCGTTGGAGTCCACTGGAATACGAATACCAGGACGAACATGATCCAGCGCACCGCCAAGTGCAGCCCTCGTAAATTTCCACGATCTGATTTCAGCATAAATTTTTTCCTGGGCAGCACCCACGATTCAGACAATGCGATCACCTTAAACTTCCCAAAAAGTTCATGGCCGAACACATCCCTCTGTCTCTTCGAGCAGTTCCCGTGCTCAATACCAGCGATTTTTGAGAAGTACGCAAGGGATTTTTTAGCCTGCTCCTGGGACAGCCGCTATCAATTCGTAACTATCGATTTAAAAGGAACTTAGGCACAAATCAAACCCTCCCTGTTTTTACTGTTTTAAACGGATTAAGACGACGATTTTTCCACCCCATTTCCGACCATGTTCAACTGCTAGGCAAAATGAGCCTCCTGCGCTCGAAACGAGCTTCTAGCGTAGAATCGTGATAACTTTAATGATATAGTAGCCACCATTCACCATTCACCATTCACCATTCACCATTCACCATTCACCATTCACCATTCACCATTCACCATTCATCAGTTGTCAGTTGTCAGTTGTCAGTTGTCAGTTGTCAGTTGTCAGTTGTCAGTTGTCAGTTGTCAGTTATCAGTTATCAGTTATCAGTTATCGGTAAACCGTAAACCGTAAACCGTAAACTCCACCCCCCCCCGCGTGACCCCTCTTCTCAACCCAAAACCTAAAAACATTGAATTCATACGTGACGCCCCTTATACTTCACGTATGAATTTAACCCTTTCGCTCCCTCAAAAAACTGCGCAACAAGCCAAACTTCTGGCTGCCAGCCAGGGCAAAAGCCTCTCCGCTTGGTTCCGGGAGAAGGTTGAAGCTGAGTCGGAAGCAGAACACATGGCAAAAATCCGTTCTCTCGACCCGAAAACAGCCAATCTGGTGGGCTCGGCTCTCCCCTTCTCCGAGCACTGGAACGACCCACGCTGGCGCGCCTTGGCAGAAAAACATCTGAAATGAAGATCCTATTCGATGCCAACGTCGTTTTGGACATTCTCTTAAAAAGACCCGGCTGGCCGGAATCCGCTCTGGCTCTGGCTCAGACACCCGAACCTTGGATTTCTTCTCTTTCCATCGCCAACATCGCTTACATCCTGGGCCGATCCAAAATGGATCGGATCTCGCCACCCTTCACTACCTCCAACAGAAATTTTCCATTACCTCCTTCAGCTCCATTTCCATCAACGAAGCCCTCCAACTGGGTTGGAACGATTTTGAGGATGCCTCTCAAATGGCAATGGCCAGAGAACACGGCATCCCGTATCTGGTGACCCACAACGACTCTGACTTCAAAAGCACAGCCGATGTGACTGTTCTGTCCGTGCCAGCATTGTTATTAAAGCTGGCCTGATATGACAACAAAACCAGTAACTACTCCCCCTTTCTTCCTAAATTTTCTTTCTTCTGAAAACTAAAAACGGAAGACCCTAAACTTCTTCCATTAAAATTTCTTGGCAACTCCCCCGCCTTTGCCAACCTTCTTCCGCCATGCCCAAACGCACCGACATCCATTCCATCCTCGTCATCGGCTCCGGCCCCATCATCATCGGCCAAGCCTGCGAATTCGATTACTCCGGCGTTCAAGCCTGCAAGGCCCTGCGCGAGGAAGGCTACAAGGTCATCCTCATCAACTCGAATCCGGCCACCATCATGACCGATCCCGAGTTCGCCCACCGCACCTACATCGAACCCATCACCCCGGAAGTGGTGGAAATGATCATCGCCAAAGAAAAACCCGACGCCCTGCTGCCCACCCTCGGCGGTCAAACCGCCCTCAACACCGCCATGTCCCTCTTCCACTCCGGCACCTTGGAAAACACGGCGTGCAGATGATCGGTGCCAACGCCGAAGCCATCGTTAAAGGGGAAGACCGCAAGATTTTCAAAGAATGTATGGCCAAAATCGGCCTCGATTGCGCCAAGTCCGACACCGCCCACACCATCGAGGAAGCACGCGCCATCGCCGCCTCCCTCGGTAACTATCCCATCATCATCCGCCCCGCCTTCACCCTGGGCGGCACGGGCGGAGGCATCGCCTACAACAAGGAAGAATTCGAGCAAATCGCCCAGTCCGGCCTCGACCTCTCCCCCGTCACGGAAATTTTGGTGGAAGAATGTCTCCTCGGTTGGAAAGAATACGAAATGGAAGTCGTGCGCGATCGTAACGACAACTGCATCATCATCTGCTCCATCGAAAACTTCGACCCCATGGGCGTTCACACTGGCGATAGCATCACCGTCGCCCCCATCCAAACCCTTTCCGACAAAGAATACCAGCGCATGAGGGACGCCTCCTTCGCCGTCATCCGGGAAATCGGCGTGGAAACCGGCGGCTCCAATATCCAGTTCGCGGTCCAACCCCAGACCGGACGCATGGTCGTCATCGAGATGAATCCCCGCGTCTCCCGCTCCTCCGCCCTGGCCTCGAAAGCCACCGGATTCCCCATCGCCAAAATCGCCGCCAAGCTCGCCGTCGGCTACACTCTGGACGAACTGAAAAACGACATCACCCAAACCACCCCCGCCTCCTTCGAGCCCACCATCGACTACGTCGTCACCAAAATCCCCCGCTTCACCTTCGAAAAATTCCCCGGTGCCGACACCACCCTCACCACCCAGATGAAATCCGTCGGGGAAGCCATGGCCATCGGGCGCACCTTTAAGGAATCCTTCCAAAAAGCCGTCCGCTCCCTCGACCTCAAAGGCCGGGAAGGAACCCTCGCCATGGGCACCCCCGCCACCCGCGAGAGCGACGACCAGATCCGCGCCAAACTCCGCACCCCCAACAACCAGCGTCTCTGGTGGATCACCCACGCCTTTCAATGCGGCTACTCCGTCAACCAAATCCATGACCTGACTAAAATCGACCCCTGGTTCCTGGAAAACATCAAACAACTTTCGGATCTCGCCTTGGAGATTGAAAAGGTTGATCTCCTCGATGAGAAGAACATCAAGCTCCTCGAAAAAGCCAAGAGCTACGGCTTCAGCGACATCCAACTGACCCAACTTCAAACCGGAAACCGGAAACCGGAAACAAAAAACTTCCGCGCCTTCCGAGAAAACACGGTCTCGTTCCCCTCCCTTCCCGTCTGGTCGATACCTGCTCCGCCGAATTCGAAGCCTACACCCCCTACTTTTATTCCACTTACGACCGGGGTGATGACGAAACCAAACAGACCCCGCGCAAAAAAATCATGATCCTCGGCGGAGGCCCCAACCGCATCGGCCAAGGCATCGAGTTCGACTACTGCTGTGTCCACGCCAGCCTCGCCCTGCGCCAGGCCGGGTTCGAGACCATCATGGTCAATTCCAACCCCGAAACCGTCTCCACGGACTACGACATCTCGGACAAACTTTACTTCGAACCCCTGACGGTGGAAGACGTTCTCCACATCTACCACGCCGAAAACAAAGACGACCAAATCCTCGGCGTCATCGTGCAATTCGGCGGCCAAACCCCGCTCAACCTCGCCGCCGGATTGGCCGAAGCCGGAGTCCGCATCATCGGAACCTCCGTTGAGGCCATCGCCCGTGCGGAAGACCGCAAGCTTTTCCAGGAAATGCTGCATAAACTCAAGTTGCGCCAACCCCGCAACTCCACCGCCACAGACGAAAAAGCCGCCCTCCTCGGTGCCAACGCCACCGGCTACCCCGTTCTCATGCGCCCCTCCTTCGTTCTGGGCGGACGCAACATGCAGATCGTTTACAACGACCAGGAACTGCTCCACTACATGAACACCTGCGTCGAAGTCTCCCCCGACCGACCATCCTCATCGACCAATTCCTGGACAACGCCACGGAAGTCGATGTCGATTGCCTCTGCGATGGCCAACAAGCTGTCATCGGTGCGGTCATGGAACACATCGAACGCGCTGGCGTCCACTCTGGTGACAGCGCCTGCGCCATTCCCCCCTTCTCCCTGTCTCCCGCCGTCATTGAAGAAATTAAAAAATCCACCATCGCCATGGCCATGGAACTCGGCGTCTGCGGTCTCATGAACGTCCAATTCGCCGTTAAAGACTCCCAGGTCTATGTTCTGGAAGTCAACCCCCGCGCCTCCCGCACCGTCCCCTTCGTCAGCAAAGCCATCGGCAAACCCCTGGCCAAGCTCGCCTCGCTCGTCATGTCAGGTAAAACACTTCAAGAATTGAATTTCACCCAGGAAATCATTCCCCCCTTCTTCAACGTCAAAGAAGCGGTCTTCCCCTTCAACAAATTCCGCGGTGTGGACATCCTGCTCAGCCCCGAAATGAAATCCACGGGTGAAGTCATGGGCATGGACCCCGACTTCGGCATCGCCTACGCCAAGACCCAGATGGCCTCCGGCTCCCCCTACCCACGGGTGGCCAGGTTTTCATCAGCGTCCAGGACTCCGACAAACCCCAGGCCGTGCAAATTGCCCGTGAACTCGTTGACCTCGGCTTCACCCTCTGCAGCACCAGCGGCACCTGCCGCGCCCTGCAAAACGCCGGGCTTCAAGTCCACGAACTCCATAAACTTTCCCAGGGCCGCCCCAACGTCCTCGACCTCCTGAAAAATCAACAACTCGCCCTCGTCATCAACACCCCCGCCGGCCCCGTCGCCCGCGCGGATGAAATCACCATCCGCACCACCGCCCTCTACACCAAGGTCCCCGTCATGACCACCCTCGCCGCCGCCGCCGCCAGCGTCCAAGGCATCCGCTCCATCAAAAAATCCGGCTTCGGCGTCCAAGCCCTCCAAGACTACCACGCGGTTTGATGCCGGGCAGTCGTCAGTCATCAGTCGTCAGTCGTCAGTAATTTGAAATCTGAAATTAGAAATCAGAAATTATAGTCCCCCCTCCCCTCCTTGCCTCTTCGAGCTCTTTCCGCTACGATCATGACATGCCCAAAACCAGAATCCACGATGACTACCACGCCAAGATTCGGCTTTGGGCAGAAAATCCCAAGATTCTACCTGCGCCTCCTCCTCACGCCTGGCCCAAGTTCCCCCCTCAGCGCTTTGCTTCCTACCAAGAGATGCAGGAATTCAAAAACCGTCTGATCCAACTCTCCGCGCAGGGAATCCAAGTGTGGACACCATCTTCCAAAAACTAAACCACGCGGGAGCTCGCTACCTTTTGATCGGCGGGCAAGCCATGCGACTGCATGGGCTACCACGTTATTCCATGGACTGGGATCTCTTTATTCCAGGCAGAGACGAAGCCAACCACGCTCTCATCAACGAAGCGCTGAAAGACGACCTCGAATTACCGCTGATGATGCTCGGCGTTCGAGGCGAAAACTTTCTGCAAACAGAGCAACTTTCCCTCGGGATTCTACAATTCCATCTCGTGGTGCCGGGACTTTCTTTCCCTGAAGCAGAAAAAAACTCCGTCCTTCTGAAGGAAGAAGGAGGCTCCCCCATCCGTTGCGTCTCAGCTTGGGATCTTCTCAAGTCCAAACAAGCCGCCAACCGACCGGTGGACCAACCAGACATTCTTTTCCTCAAGTCACGGCTGAACATCAACTGAGATGAATCAGATAAAGCCGCTCAATCTCTGAAGATAAACTTTCAGCTTTCAGCTATCAGTATCAGCAACTCGAAACCAGAAACTAGAAACCAGCAACTTCCATCCCCACCCGTCCGGGAGTCATCTGGCCCTTGCGACTGGCCCTGCCTCGCATCAGCGGCATGAAACCCAGCTTCCTGGTTTTACCAGGCATCCGACGGGTCGCTAAAACCCGGCTGCACAACGTAACGGGCCTGGTCACCGATGAATTTCTCGCTGAGAGTTGAGCCGAAAACTGCCCGGCTCCACAAAGCATTAAACATTGAGCATTCCGGCGGCTTGGGCATAAGAATGTTTATGGGTCCCGCTTTGCTTTTGCGCTTTTTTGTCACCGCGCTTGGCTTGGGCTTGGTGGGAGGCTTTTTATGTTCCTGCTCCGAACCCAAGTCGGTCACCCTGGTCATCAACAACCCCTTGGATCTGCAACGCATCAATGAGGGCGTCAGCCTGCCTCTCAGCCAACTCCCCTCCTGGGTCGGCAAGGTGGATGGCTTGAAACTAAGCACCGCCACGGACGGCAGGCTGGATCATCAACTGGATGATTTGGATCAGAATGGTGAGCCTGATGAGTTGTATTTTTCAAGCCAGCCTGGCCCCGCGCGAATCGTTGACCCTGCGCCTGAGCCCCGCCTCGGCCCAGCCGAGAATTCAATTCCACCTGCCCTGGACTCTGGAGGCGGAAACCTTCCGCTTAACAGCCTCCAGCCACCGCCTGGAATGTTCCGGCCCCTCCCATCTCAACGCCCAGTATCCCCCGGACCCACTCCCGCGCTGGAAAGGTTCCTTTCTGGCTCCCTCCATTCTCAAGGAGGAAACCCGATCCCGCATCCTGGCAGACGGCCCGCTGCGCTTGATGATGGAACAAAAACGCTTTGGCAGGCCAAAACGGAAACGTATCTCGTTCACCACCGTCTGAGTCTGGCCCGTAACGATCCTCTGATGTTGTCCCGTTTGGAAAAAATCCGCTGGCCCGCCTCCACTCCTCTGCGCTGGCAGTTGCAGGCACCGGACCATCGTATCAAGGCCTTTGCCTCACGCTGGGCCGTTCTTCCGCAATCAAGCCGCTATGGTCTGCGCCCCATGGCCGTCCTCTTTCAACCCACCTCGCTCGCCTCCCTTAAACCCCTTCCCGTCCGAACCCCGGAGGTTTTGACCCAGAATTTTACCGATCAAAAATCGGTCACGGTGGCACTCATGATCGCCTCCGACGGCGAATATCGTTCCGCGACAGATTGGGATCGTAACACGGAACGGGCCTATCAACGCTGGCTCAATCCCATCGACGTGATTGTTGTTAAATAAATTTCTCCTCTCATCAAATCCCCAAACTCCCAAACTCCCAAACTCTCAAACGCTCCTCCCTCCAACAACTTCCGCTTTTATGAAGCCCCAACTCTGTCTCATCGGTTACGGAATCATCGGTCAAGCCTGGCACCAACACTATCTTCAGGACGGCTACGAGGTGCGGGTCTGGAATCGCAGCCCCAAGCCCGGCGTCCCCGGCTACCTCTCCGATCTGGCTCAGGCGGCATCGGAATCTGAGATCCTGCATCTGGTGGTGGCCGACCCCCCGGCCGTGCAGGAGGTCTTGGCAACGGTCAGGCCCGTCCTGAAGCCGGGCATGTTGGTCATGCAATCCAGCACCATCTCCCCGGAATGGGCCGGGCGTTTCAAGATCTGGTCCGGGCCCAGGGCGCCCTCTATGTGGAGGCTTCGTTCACAGGCAGCAAGATCGCAGCGGAGACACGGCAGAACGTCTTTTATCTCGGCGGAGAAACCCAGGCCATGGAGTGTGCCACCCCTCACCTCCAGCGTCTGGCCAAGCGCCTCTATCCTATCGGCACGGTGGAACAGGCCTCCGCCCTCAAGCTGTCCATGAACCTGCAAATCGCCGCCATCTCCCAGGCACTCAGTGAGGGGCTCCGTCTGGCCCGGATTCATGGTCTGAGCGATTCCCTGTTTTTTGAGGTGATGGAAAACAACGTGGCCCGCTCGGGTCTGAGTGATTTAAAAAAACCCAAGCTGCTCGCCTCGGATTTCTCGCCGCAGTTTTCGGTCAAACACATGCACAAGGATTTGCGACTGGCCTTGGAATCGGCCCCCGCAGGCTCAATACCACAGACCGCCGCCACCACCTCACTCTATGAACAAGGACTGGATCAGGGTCTGGGGGATCTGGATTTTAGTGCCTTGATCCAATTGGGGGAGAAAATCGGGGCAGGCGATTCCTTTGACTGAATTTTTTTACTTAAGAGTTAAAAAGGGGTTTTCTCCTTCAAGGTTTCCTGTAAGGTAAATCTTGTGAAGTGTTTTAATGCGTCGGTATTCGTGGTTTGGTGTCTGTTCAGTGCCTTGGTGTTCGCACCCCTTCAACAAGCAGAGGCTCAGGATACAGCCGCCGCCTTGATGAACAAAGGTTTGGACGCGGTCAACAACGGCAACTTCGAGGAAGCCAGCAAGGTTTTTCAGGATCTCCTCACCAAATTTCCCCAGGACTTCAACGCACCCAATGCCAGGTATCTGCTGGGAATCTCCTACTACAGCCTGGGCAACTTTACGGAAGCCGTAAAATATCTGGCGGACAGCAAGGGCTTTCTGAAGGAAACCCTGCCCATCGCCGCCTTCCACCTCGGAGCCGCTCATTATTTCCTGGGAGATCCGGACAAAGCCATCCCCGCCCTGGAAAACGCCGCCAAATCCGGGAACGAGGAAATCGTCCCCTTTGCCCTCCTCTATCTGGGGCGCGCCAACATGGACAAGGGCAACAAACTGCTCGCCACCGACAAGACCAAGGCTGGCACCTTCTTTGATGCAGGTGTGGCCAAGTTGAACGAACTGATCACCAAATACCCGGAGAATCCGAACGTCATTGATGCCATCATGACCAAGGCCAGTTTGAATGCTGCCGCCCGCCGCTTCGACGCCGCCGCCACCACGTTACAGGAGTTGAAAAGCCGGCCCGACGCCTCGGAAATGGGGGAGGACGCGGACTACCTGCTGGGCTTTGTCTATTCCCAGCAAGCACAGTCCCTTCTGGCCGACCTCAACAACGCCGAGGCGGAAAAGGCCATCCAAAATGCCCGCGAAACCTACCAACGCCTGCAAAAAAGTGAGAATCTGGCCATCGCCAACGACGCCTCCTACCAACTAGCCAACCTTTCCTTTGCCGACAAAAACTATGCGGAAGCTCTGCGCCAGTTTCGCGCCCTGCGCAGCAATACCGAACTGATCGAGTCTCAAAACAAGAGGATTGCCGACATCAAGGCGAAATTCACCGAGGCCGGAGGAAATAAGGAACGTCTGGCCGCCCTGACCCGCGCCAAGGATCGTGAGAACGCCAAACTCAAAGCTCTCGAGGAAAACACCGACACCTCGGTGGACTCCCTTATCCGCATCGGGGACTGTTATCGCCAACTCAAACAGTATGATGAGGCCCGCATCGTTTACCGTCATGCCGCCCAGTTTGCCAAGGACGACAAGGCCAAGGACTTGAACCTGCAAATCATTGTGAGCCTGGCCCTGCAGGGCTTGGGCCAGAAGGCGGATGCCGCCTTTGCCGAATTCAAAGCCAAGTTTCCCAAAGATCCCGATGCGGAAGGCGTCCCCTTCTTCATCGCCCGGGCCATGATCCAGCAGGGTAATTTCGATGAAGCCATCAAAAAACTGAACCAAGTCATCAAGGACTCTCCTAACAGCAAGTTCGCCGCCCTTTCCGTCCAAGAATTGGCCCGCGCTTATCTCGGTCAGAAAAAGCCGGAAGAAGCGCTCAAGTTGATCGAGGATTTCGCCGCCAACATCAAAAAAGGCGGCGTGAAGCTTCCCCCCGACGTATTGGAAGACGCCGAACGTTTCCGCGCTTACACCCTGTTCCAGTTGGGCAAGAAAGAGGAAGCCATTGCCGCCATGCGCTCTCTGGCCAACACCGCTACGAACGAAGCTCTCAAGCAGGAAGCTCTTTATCAGGTCGGCAACATGCTCAACAGCAGTGGAAGGGAGAGGAAACGGTCAAAGCCATGCAGGAATTCCTGAAAGCTTACCCCAATTCACCGAACAGCTCCAAGGCCTCCGTCGTCATCGCCAGCACCCTGGAGAAACTGAAAAAGCCGGATGAAGCACTGAAGGCCTATGCCGACATCATCAAAAGCACCGACGATCCCGGGTCCAAGTTGTTTGCCATGGAGAAGACCTGGCGCATCCATCAAGCAGCCGGACGCTTTGATGAAATGGTCAAGACTCAGGATGAATTGATCGCTGCCTTTCCGGATTCTCCCCGGACCTTGGTGGCACTTTCCGAACGGGCCAAGGTTTTGGAAAAAAACAAGAAACCGGAGGAAGCAGAGGCCATTCAGCGTCAGTTCCTGGAGCGTTACGAAAAGATGACCCCTGCCGAACGTAAAACGGAACTTGGTCAAAGCCTGGCGGCCTATGCCGTGAGGGTGCTTTTCCGCCAGGCAGATGCCGACTACAAGGCGGCCACCCGTCTCGGTCCCCCTTCCGCCATGAACGAGGAGAAAAAAGCCAGGTGGTCGGCTCTCCTCAAATCCGCCAACGATACTCTGGACCGCGCCATCCGGGATTTCTCCGGCTCGGACATTTTTGGTTCCCTGCTAAAAAACAAAGTGGACGTCATGATCCTTATGATCCGCAACAAAATGATGGAGCAGGAGGCGGCCTTCACCTTTCTCAGTCAACTGGCCGGGACGCAGGCCAATGAAGCCACCAAAGCCCAGGTCCTGATAGCGCGGGCCAGTCTGGCCTATCAATTGGGACAAAAATCCGTCGCCACCCGTTTTTACAAAGATGCCTTGGGCCAGGTCAGCAACCCTCAGAGTGTGCCCTGGCAGGAATACGAACGCTACGGCACCATTCTCTTGGAAGACCGCCAGTGGGATGAGGCCCTGACTCAATTCCAAAAATTACGTGATAACTTTCCACGCCAGGAACCCGCGCAAGCCGCTGCCATCTACGGTCTGGGAGCCGCTTATCTCGGCAAAAAAGACAACGCCAAAGCCCAGCAGATGTTTACCGAACTCAGGGAGAAACATCCCCGTTCCGACAAGCTCTTCGAGGCGGAATTTTCCCAAGCCCTGCTGACCCTGGAGGCGGGCAAGTATGATGAAGGCTTCGCCTCACTGAAGAAAGTCATGAACAGCCCGCAGGCCAGCAACCAGACCCGCGCTCGTGCCTTGATGGAGTTCGGCAAATATCTCGAACTGATCGGAGACAAAGGGCTCAAAACCAAGGAAACCTTCCGGGGAGAAGGTCAGCCTGAGGACAACATCTTCGATCTGGCCGGCGGATACTATTTGAAAATTGCCCTGCTCTACCAATCCCAACCGGAAATCTGCGCGGAGGCTCTCTACCGTCTGGTCGCCCTCAAGGTCAAACAGGGTAAAAAAGAAGAAGCCACCAAACACGCCACCGATCTTTCCACCCAATACCCCTCTTCCGAATGGGCGGACAAAGTCAATCTGCTCCTCAAGTGAGACAAGTTCCATCTGACCCCGCTCCGGGTTCCGCCTCCGGGCGGGCACCCTTGATTCTCGAAGAACTCAAACGTTGCTACCCGGACGCCCACTGTGAGCTGAATTTCCAGAGCCCTCTGGAGCTGCTCATTGCCACCATTCTTTCCGCCCAGTGCACCGATGTCCGGGTTAACCTGACCACCCCGGCCCTCTTCCGCCGCTACCCGGACGCCCGCGCTTATGCCCAGGCTGAATTGAAGGAAATCGAAACCCTGATCCACAGCACCGGGTTCTATCGGAACAAAGCCAAAAGCATCCGGGACTGTTGCCGTCAATTGCTGGAACGACATGAGGGACAGGTCCCCCAAAGCCTGGCGGAACTTCACGCCTTGGCTGGAGTCGGAAGAAAAACAGCCAACGTGGTTCTGGGTAATGCCTTTCAACTCAATGAGGGCGTGGTGGTGGACACTCACGTGGGCCGCCTCGCACGGCGCCTGGGCCTGACGCGGCATCATGACCCGGTTCAGGTGGAAAAAGTTTTGATGAAACTTTTCCCCCGTTCCCGAGTGGACCCTGCTCTCGCATCTCCTCATCTGGCATGGCCGACGCCGCTGCAAAGCCCGGAACCCGGATTGCGAAGCTTGCGAACTGCAACAATTCTGCCCGATGGGCCGGAGAAAAATTCCAAAAAATTAAAGATTATCCAGCACAAGCGCATCAAAGTTCCTTTGGGCGTTTCTGTGAAACACCAGGGAACGTTCTCCGTGTCGCGACGTCCTGCCCGGCCGCTTCCCCGCGTGCAGGAGTTCAAGCTTGGACAAAAAGAAATGTCCGATAGAATCCATCCCAATGAACGTTGGGCTGATTGATTATGGCAGAGGCAATTTACGCAGTGTGGAGAAGGCCCTCCAGCGCGTGGGTGCTGCGGTCACCTGTTTGAATGATCCCCTCGGAATTGAGCAGCAGGATGCTTTGGTGCTGCCCGGAGTGGGTTCTTTTGGGGATGCCATGCTCAACCTCCAGGAGCGTGGCCTGGTGCCTGCCCTGCAGGAATGGCTCAAGTCGGATCGGCCTTTTCTGGGAATTTGTCTGGGGTATCAACTGCTTTTTGAATCAGGGGAAGAGTCTCCAGGAATCTCCGGGCTCGGCTTTCTGCCGGGGACGGTGGTTCGCTTTCCTAAAAATGTGGGCAAAGTCCCCCACATGGGCTGGAACTCCGTGATTCCCGCAGGAGAAAAGGGTCGCGCCTGGTTTCAAAACCTGGACGCCGCCCCTTACTTTTATCATGTTCACAGCTATTATCCCGAGCAGGTGGCAGAGGAGGATGTGGCCTGTCGGACGGAGTATGGTTTTCCCTTTGTCAGCGGGATCAGCCGGGGGAATGTTCATGCGTTTCAATTTCACCCGGAGAAAAGCCAGGAAAATGGCCTGAAACTACTCAGTAATTTCATGAGCCTCTGCCGGACTCCCGCGTCCTCTCCGCTGTCTTGAGTGGCTGCCGGAAAAAGACGCCAGGGCGAACGCATTAAAATTCAGCCGAAGCGCGGGCATCCCGCCCGCTTTGGCGGGCATCTTGCCCGGCTGTCTTTCTTGGCTCCCATGCAGGGCCGGGCGGGACGCCCAACCCAGCGGGCAAGATACCCGCGCTACGTTAAATCCAAGACATTGTCGTCAAGCAATTTAAAGTGCGTTTGCCTGAAAAAGACACAGATGTGACTTGTCAGGAACGGGGTCTTGGTGGAAATTATCAGCCCGGATGAAGTTGCTCCCATTCCTTAAACACCAGCCGGACCAGGCCGGATTTTCATCATGAACCGGGAAAAGAAAATCCTCTTCCTCCAAGGTGGCTGGCCGGGACATCAGCCCGAAAAGTTTGTTCAGATCATCGCTACTGCCTTGGAGCCCCATGGATTCAAGGCGGAGGCGGCGCTGGCTCTGGAATGTCTGGAGGATGCCGAAAGGCTACAAAGTATGGATGTGATTTTTCCCTGCTGGACCATGGGGGAGTTGAATAAAGTTCAAGGAACCCATTTGCAGGAAGCGGTGCGCTCCGGGGTCGCTTTGGCCGGGATTCATGGCGGCATGGGAGATGCCTTCCGCGGCAATATCGATTATGAGTGGATGGTGGGCGGGCACTTTGTGGGGCATCCGCACGTGGGGGATTATGAAGTCCGGGTGCTGAGGCAGGAGCATCCCATCATGCAGGGGCAAGCGGCCCTCTTCCCCTACAACTCTGAACAATATTACATGATGATGGATCCAGGGGTGACGGTCCTGGCGGAAACGGATTATCAACATGAGGGCCGTAAGATCCCCATGCCCGTGGTCTGGATCCGACACTGGGGCAAGGGTCGGGTGTTTTATTGCTCTCTGGGTCATGACCCCCAGGAATTCCAACGTCACCCCCAGGTTCTGCAACTCACCGTTCAAGGAGTGCTTTGGGCCGCAGGAATTTTGGAGTCGGAAAAACGGCTTGAGGCCCCGACAACACTTCACAGTGGTTCGGAAAAAATTTATGAAAAATAAAATCACAAACCCCAAGGAAATCAAAGTCGGGGTGATCGGATACGGCGGCGCTTTTAACATGGGCCGAGCTCATTTGAAGGAAATGGAGGCCGCAGGCATGACGCCCGTGGCGGTGGCGGAATTGGACCCGCAACGTCTGGCGGTGGCCTCCCAGGATTATCCCGGCATTCAGACCTATTCCAAGGTGACAGAGATGCTGAAAAAATCAGATGTCAATCTAGTCACCATCATCACCCCTCACAACACCCATGCCCCCCCTGGCCCTGCAATGCCTCAAGGCCGGGCGTCATGTGGTTTGTGAAAACCTCTGGCCCTGACCACGGCAGAGTGCAATGCCATGATGGCGACCGCCAAAAAACAAAGGCTGG
>JAAUTS010000208.1 GCA_012031345.1 Blastochloris sp.
GGGAAACACACCCGGAAGCGGGCCTTTTGGCCCTTTCTGCCCCTCTTGATATAGGGGACGAGGGAAACACACCCGGAAGCGGGCCTTTGGCCCTTTCTGCCCCTCTTGATATAGGGATGGGGAGGCAGTTTCGAGTTGGAGGAGGGGGAGTCGGTTAGATGAAGTTGATTTTGGGGAAGGATTTTTTGAGGATGGGGTCGGATTTGGTTTGGAGCCAGTTTTCGAGGACGGTGGCATAGACGCTGCGGAAATCGACGCGGTGTTTGAGGTCGCCTTTATCGAGGTCGGTGAGGCTGGGGTAGTCGCTGTGGATTCCGGGTTTGATTTGGCCGCCGAGGAGGAACATGGGACCCGCCACGCCGTGGTCGGTGCCGCGTGAGGCGTTTTCTTTCACTCTGCGCCCGAATTCGCTGAAGGTCATGATGAGGACGCGATCAAAGTTGCCCTGTTCTTTGAGGTCGGCGACGAAGGCACTGAGGGCGCTGGAGAGTTCGTCCATGAGACGTTCGTGGGAGCCGAGCTGATTGGCGTGGGTGTCGTAGCCGCCTTGGTTGGCGTAATAGACCCGAGTGGGGAGCCCGCCGCCGATGAGTTTGGCGATGAGTTGAAGGTCGGAGCCGAGGCGGTTGCGGGGGTAGCTGACTTTGGATTTGTAGTTGGAGCTGATGCCACGGATTTCCTGGGAGCTGAGTTCGGCATCGAGGGCGGTGCGCTGGAGGAAGTCGAGGTTGCTCATGCCGTTGGACTCGGAGCTTGAGTAACCCAGGTTTTCAATGGATGAGCCGCTGTTGGTGCCGGCGATTTCCGAAGAGTCGGCGGAGGCCATGAGGGGGGAGGCGGAGTTTTCCACGGATTCGAGGAAGCGGTAACGATCGGCATTGGCCAGAGCGATGCCGAGGGGTTGGGGTCCGAGAAAGGCCTGGCGGGGCATGGAGCTGATGTCGATGCCGATGGCGGGGTCGGCTTTGGGTTGACCCTGGCAGGTGTTGTCAAAATAGCGGCCCAGCCAGCCGTAGTGTTCGTTTTTATCCGAGTCGGAGGCGGTGTGCCAAATTTCCATGGAACGGAAGTGGGATCGATTGGGGTTGGGATAGCCCACCCCGTTGAGGAGGGCGAGGTGACCGGAGTCGTGGAGATTTTTCAGCCCGGTGAGTTTGGGGTGGAGCCCGAGGTGTTCGTTGAGTTTGAGAACGGAGTCAGCCTTGATGCCGAGGCTGCTGCGGGCGGCGTAGTAGGCGTCGTTGGAGTAGGGCACGACGGTGTTGAGTCCGTCATTTCCTCCGCCCATCTGAAGGACCACGAGGATGCGTCCATCTTTCCCGGTGCTGACCTGGGTGAGGGAGTCGGCGGCGTGGAGGTCCATCTGCATGATGGTGTGGTTGAGGAAGCTGGGGAGGGTCCAGAGGGTGGCGGCACCCATGAAGCTGGAGTGAAGGAATTGACGGCGGGTTTTCATGGGGTGTGGGTTCAGGTGAGTTGATATTCCGGTCGGGTCATGAGGAGATAGAGGAGGTCCGCGACTTGCTTTTCCGGCAGGTTACGGTCGGTATCGTGCAGAAATTCGTCGATGGATTTTTTCAAGGCGGGTGAGGGTGGGGATTGGTAGAGGCGGTCGATGAGGCTTTGAGTGAGGGCGTTGCGGTCGGCGCGGAGGGTTTCGGGGGCAACTTTGGCCAGGGTGACCATGCCGGGGACTTTGCGTTTGAGGAATTTTTCTGCCTGTTGTTGCTTCTGGGTCATGGCGGCGTCCATTTCCGGGTTGTCGGAAGCGTCTTCCTTCCGGGCGGCTTCTGCAAAGCGTTTGAGTAGATCGCCCATGCCGATTTCTTTAGGCGAGCCGCCATGGATCATCATGTGGGAGATGTTATGGCGCAGCATGAGAGTGGTGGTGCTGATCCAGGTGCGTCCGCCGTCCCAGCCTTTGACGCTGGGTGGTTGGAGGAGGTTCTGACCAAGCTGAGCGAGGATGGTGGTGCTGAGGCGGGGGAGGGAGCGGGTGATTTCGAGATTTTTTTGAGTGCCGATCCACCAATCGGACGGGGCTTTTAATCTGGGCCATGAGGCAACGTGGGGAGTAGAAGGCTCGGGAGAGGAAGATTTTTTTCAAGACGGGTTTGAGTTCCCATTTTTCGCCTCGGAGGGTGCCGGCAAGGTCTTGGATGAGTTCGGGTTCAGGATTTTCGTAGGCGAAGAAGGTCCAGAGCTTAGTCGCGAGGTAGCGGGAGGCTTGGTCCTGTTTGAGTATGATGCGGACGATGTCCTCGTCACGAAAGGCGCCGGTTTCTCCGAGAAAGGTTTTTTGACCGCCGTCGTAGCGTTGGGGCACGTAGCGGGCTTTTTGTTCGAAGCGCTGAACATCCCACCCGGTGAAGGCGCGGGCGGATTCCTTGATGTCCTGCTCGGTGTAGTGACCTTCTCCCAGGGTGAAGAGTTCCATCAATTCCCGGGCATAGTTTTCGTTGGGGGAGCTGCGTTTGCTTTGGGCACCGTCGAGCCAGATGAGCATGGCGGGGTCGCGTCCCACCTCGACCAGCAGTGTTTGGTAGGAGCCGTGGCCGAGACGACGGAAGAGGTCGAGTTGTTTCCACATGTAGTAGGAGGCCTTCACTTTTTCTGCGCTGGTGGCAAAGTGACCGTGCCAATAAAGGGTCATTTTTTCCTGGAGAGGGCGTGGTGTCTTGGCCATGCGGGTGAGCCAGTCCTCGCGGAGTTCCTGAATTTGGCTGCGTTGAAGCCGTTGATATTCCTGGAAAAGTTCCTTGCGCTGTTCCTGGGAAAGTTTGGCCAGTTCGGCCCGGTCGCTGATGGGAAGTCCAAAACCGGGCTGTGCCCATTCGGGGTCGGGGGTGGGATCGGGAGTGGATTCCCAATCGACCAATTTGTTCACGGCTTCCTGGAGGCTGAGTTTGGACCAGGCATCCAGTTCTGAGGGGGTGCTGCCGAAGCCTGCCCGCTTGAGAAGGTGGGCGGCTTTGTTACGATCCCAATCGGAGGCGGCGAGGGGTTCGAGCATATGAAGTTAAACGGTGGAGCGCGGGAAAAGTTGCGCGGGAAAAAGGGGTTGCGTGAAGGCCCATGGATTTGAGAGGCTGGAGGGCTATGAAGATTGCAGTATTGGCGGGTGATGGGATTGGACCGGAAGTGATGAAGGCTTCGCTGAAGGTGGTTGGATCGGGTGGGGGAAAAATTTGATTTTAAGTCTGATAAGTGCCTTATCGATTTTGTAGAGCCTGTTGAGTTTAAGAAACTGAGAAACCGAAAAGTAGTTAATATCTCTACAGAAGATGTTGTTCTCCCCCTTACCCCAGACCATGAAGTGTTCTCTATAACCCCTGATAATACGGTAAAAAGATCTCAAGCTAAGGAGAAATTGGAAGATGGTTTTTCTTTTCTTGTAGCCG
Source organism: Blastochloris sp. (assembly GCA_012031345.1). GTDB lineage: Bacteria > Verrucomicrobiota > Verrucomicrobiia > Methylacidiphilales > JAAUTS01 > JAAUTS01. The sequence continues at coordinate 3,402 of JAAUTS010000208.1, forward strand.
CAAATTATTTGCGTAAGAAGTATATGTCTTTATTCTCCACGAAGATAATAGCTTTTTACAGTTTATCTGAGTATGATAGGGATAATAAATCTTGGTCTATTGAAATCCCTGAGAACTTCAGAAGGATTTCGAGAATTGGTGTTCGGATAATTACCTTGAATTCAAAAAGAAGGAAATTACTATAACTTTCGGAAAGAGCTTTTACTGAGTTTGAGAAAGAGTTCCTTGATGTTGATAAAAATATAACTTTTGATCCTCTTTACAAAGTGGTAGATGGTGGTTTTATCTTAAGTGTTTAAGGGAGTTGAAAGGAGAAAATATCACCTTTATCGCTCACAAGAACGCAGAAGTAGCTCAAGCTTTACTAGCGATAAGTGGTATAGGTTCGAAAGTTGTAGGTAAGTTATATGGCTTGAATTTTAGTAATTAATCCTCTTAAAAACAGGGTTATTCAAAAGGACATGAAGATAGATACCTTGGAGGGAAAACACAGTGTTTATTGTGTTCAGGTTCCTTCTGGTCGTATAATGGTAAGATATCGGGGAAAGGTTAGCATCCAACATAACTGTAATTTCGCATTGTTATATAAAGGAGACGCTAACGCTCTGATGAGAGCGTCTACTTTAAACTATGCAGAGGCTTTGGATTCTTATCATAAATGGTGGGCGGCGGTTCCGAATTATAAGAGATGGTGTGACCAGAAAGAATTAGAGATCAAAGGCC
>JAAUTS010000209.1 GCA_012031345.1 Blastochloris sp.
CCGACTAAGAAGGTGTGAATGCCGTCTGTGTCAGAGGCTCACTCATCTCCCCCCGGCGCTGACACAGACGCTCTACAGCAGGAAGAGTCTGGTTCAGGTGGGACCGGACCCTTGAAAAGAGAGTAAGAATTTTAGTGCGTCTGCCCTGTGGGCAATCAACGGCATGGTTCAAGTTAAAATTCTTACACTTTCCTTTCACGCAAGGTGATCCAGAAACAGCCAGCCAAGAGGAGGACGGTGGTAAGGGCGGTGATGAGGTAGCAGAGGCTTTCGTTAGGCAAGGAGCCGAGCCAAGGGGAGTTGACGGGGTAGAGGGTGTAGCGCATGGCGGCCAGACCGTAGGTGAGGGGGTTGATGTGCATGAGCCAAGCGATCAGGCCTTGGGCACCTTGGACGCTGAAGAGGGCCCCGGAGAGGAGCCAGAGGGGGATGAGAAAGATGTTCATGATGGCGTGGAAGCCGTGGGTGGAATCCATGGGCCAGGCGATGAGATAACCCAGGGCGGTGAGCATGATGGAGAGCAGGGGGATGAGGAGAAGGAGTTTCAGGATGGCCAGAGGTTCGGGAGTGAGTCCAATAAAAGGCGCGGCCAGACAGAGCAGAAAAGTTTGGCCCGCGGCGAGGATGGCTCCGCCCAGAACTTTACCCAGGACGATGCTGCCCCGCGAGACGGGAGCAACCAGGACGCCTTGAAGGAAGCCTTCCCGACGATCTTCAATGATGGAGATGGTGGAGAAGATGGCGGTGAAAAGGATGATCATGACCAGGGTGCCGGGGAAGAAGTATTCGATATAATTGATAGCGGCGGGCAGAGTGCCGTCATTGAAGGATTGACCCACACCGAAGCCGAGGAAGAGCCAAAAGATGATGGGGGTGGCCAGGGCGCCGACAATACGGCTGCGTTGACGGAGGAAGCGGATGATTTCCCGCCAGAGCAGGCTTTGGGTGGCGGAGAGGTCGATGGTAAACGTGGAGGTGCTCATGAATTTAAGTTTTTTTACAGGAAGGGCGCGAAGAACGCTAAGTTTACAAAGAGATTATGGGGTAAGAGAGATTCTGTTTTTTTGATTTGTTTCGATATTCGGGATTTACGTTTCGAATTTAATTCTTTGACCAGCTGTGCCCGGTTTTTTCGAGGTAGAGATCGGCCAGGCTGGGGCGGGAGAGGGTGACGGAGAGGACGGCGGGATCGGCGGCGAGTTCAGCGGCGAGGGTGGAGGTTTTCAAGCGGTCCACATCGGCGGGGAGGCGGAGCCGGACTTCGTGACCGAGGATTTTAGGGCTGAGCTGGAAGTGGTCCTGCAAACGTTGGGCGAGGGCGGGGGCTTGTCCGGTGCTGAGACTGAGGACCTGGCCGCCGAGGGAGTCGCAGAGTTGGGTGGGTTGACCTTCCACGACTTTGCGGCCCTGATGGATGAGGGCGATGCGGTCGCAGCGTTCGGCTTCTTCCAGGAGATGAGTGGTGAGGAGAATAGTGACGCCGTCCTGGCGGCTGAGTTCGTGGAATAGGTCCCAAAGTTCGAGACGGATGCCGGGGTCGAGGCCGGTGCTGGGTTCGTCCATGATGAGGATTTTGGGGGAGGGGAGCAGGGCTTTGACGAGTTCGACCCGGCGTTGGAGTCCGCCGGAAAGTTTTTCGGCGGGTTCCTGGAGTCGATCCTGGAGGGAGAAGCGGGTGGCGAGGGTGTCGATGCGGGCTTTCAGTGCAGGGGTGGCGAGGGCGTAGAGTTTGCCGTGGGACAAGAGATTTTCGTAAACGCTGAGTTTTTTATCGAGGGCGGGGGCTTGGAAAACGGAACCGATGAGGGTGCGGATGATGCGGCGATCACAGCGGTAGCAGAGTCCCTGGAGTTTGATTTCGCCCTGTTGGAGGGGGCGGAGGGTGGTGAGTAATTTGAAGAGGGTGCTTTTGCCGCCGCCGTTGGGGCCGAGCAGGCCGAAGATTTCGCCCTGTTTCAGGTTGAGGGAGAAGTCGGAGAGGGCCGGGCGGTCGCCATAGGCGTAGTGAAGCTGTTGGATTTGGAGAAAGTCTGTGGAGTTCAACTCAGTGGAGGTCATAGGGTGAGGAAGTTAAGGCAAAGGAGGCAGGAACGAAAGGGCGTGGATGAAGTGGGGGGTGAAGTAAGTTCTCAGACAGTTGGGGTTGTGGCGTGGAGTGTATTCTGAGTTTGAAAATAGGCGAAAAGTTTTTCTGCGGCGGGATTAAGAATTTCCAAGCAGCGTCCGCGTTCGGCCCAGCGGGAGGCGAGGTTTCCGAGGCGTTGTCTTTGAGGTTGTCCACGTTGAAGAGGCAGATGCCGTCGAGTTGGCCGACGGCGGGTTCGACGTCGCGGGGCACGGCGAGGTCGAGGATGAACATGGGGCGTTGGGCCAGTCGGGCGACGAAGGGGAGGAGATCGTGTTGGTGGAGGACGGGATCGGGGGCGGCGGTGGAGGCGACGATGATGTCGATTTCGCAGAGCAGATTTTTCCAAAGGTGCCATTCCACGGCGGTGGCTCCGTGGTGTGCGGCCACGTCGAGGCTGCGTTCGCTACGGCGGCTGGTGCAGAGGATTTGGCGGACGCCTTTTTCTGCGAGGGCGCGGGTGACTTCTTGGCCGACTTCGCCTGCTCCGAGGACGAGGACTTTTTATCCCAGAGATTTCCAACGAGGCGTTCGGCGGTGGAGACGGCGACGGAGGCGACGGAGACATTACCACGACCGATGTTGGTTTGGGAGCGGGCTTCCTTGGCGGCGGCGAAGGCGGACTGGAAACTGCGGTTGAGGACGGGGCCGCAACAGTCCTGATCTTTGGCGATTTGGTAGGCGGCCTTGGTTTGGCCGAGGATTTCGGTTTCACCGATGACCATGGATTGGAGTCCGGTGCAGACTTCGAAGAGGTGACGAAGGGCTTTGAGATTTTGGTGGATATAAGCCTGGTTGAGGCCGGATTGGGAGATGCTGAGAAAATCCTCCACGCTGGCCTGAAGTTCGCGGTGGACGCGCGCGGCGGTCATGGAAGAGACGAAATAAAACTCGACCCGGTTGCAGGTGGAGAGGATGACCATTTCGTTGAAGGATTTGTGCAGGCAAAAGAATTGCAGCATTTGAACGAGGGGGGGGCCGGAGAAGGAGAGTTTTTCCCGGATATCCACGGACATGGAGCGGTGGTCGATGCCGATGCAGTAAAGGTTCATGAATCAGGAAGAAGGTAACAGAAAGCTTGGGAGGGGGCGCGAAGAAATATTGGGTGCTGAATGGTGGATGAGTATTGGGTTTGGGTTGGAAGTTACAAGTGTTCAGTTCCGATTCGATTGATACTGGGAGAGGGCTTGAGCGACGCGTTGGGCGCTGGCGACGCAGTCGGGGGCGGAGATGCCGTCGCGGATGTTGCCGGCGAAGAACCAGCCGGGGTGCTCGTGTTCGAAGGTGCGGAGAGCTTCGTGGTGGGAGCCGAAGTCGAGGGTGTATTGGGGAATGGCGGCGGGCCAGAGGATGCGGCGTTGCCAGACGGGAGCGCCTTGGACGCCGAGGAGTTGATGCAAGTCGTGCAGGGCGAGGCGGAGGGATTCCTGGTCGGAGAGAGGAACGAGTTCGGGTTGTCTCATGCCTCCCATAAAGACGGTGAGGAGCACGTGGTGGTCAGGGCTTCGCTGGGGGAAGCAAGTGGAGGGGAAAAGGCAGCCGAGGATGTTTCTTTTTTCAACAGCGGGCACGAGAAGGCCGAAGCCGTCGAGAGGATGAGTGATTTGGTTGCGATGAAATCCGAGGTGCCCAGATGGAGACGGGAGCGTAGGGGATTTCAGGTTTTTGATTTTGGATGGCGAGGTTTAAGGAGCGTAAGGACGAGGTGGGCAGGGTGGAGATGACGGCGTGGAAGGGTTCGTGGTTGATGAGCCAGAGGGAGTTTTGTGGATCGGACGATTCCGTGGACGACTGTTCGACATGTAACCGCGCGATGATGAGGCGCGGCAGCAAGGCCGCGCACAAGCCTTGACGTCAGCTTGCACAAGAGCCGTTCGCTGTCAAACGCCCCTCTACCGCCGGTTGACAAGTGCGGGGATATCGCCTGCACAGTGCGCCGATTGCGCCGCAGGGGGCGACGCGCTCCGTCAACGCGAGTGTGGCTGTCTCAAAAAGGA
>JAAUTS010000210.1 GCA_012031345.1 Blastochloris sp.
CGGGCTGGCTCCTGAGATTCTGTAAGCTCTAATCCAATTGTAAGCAAAATACCCGAAAAGGTTATCCATAAACCAGAGGCCCACCAGCCATACTCGACGGAAAGGGTTTGCGGATCTCCGAGAGCCACTATCCAAACCTTATTTGTATTTTGATTTTCACAAACCACATTGAACGCGCTTCCGAAAGAACCTTCTCCTAAACCCTTCCAACCTCCCAGCTTGGAGAGAATACAAGCTCCTGCCCACACCCCGGCTCTTTCTTGGAGAGCATTGGTAAAACTAGCTCCACTGAATCGCTGAACGGGCCCGATGGCTGTGAACAATACCAGCATTATGGCAATGAAACCGAAAAAAAGCGGCTTGATCAAATGCTTCTCTTTGCGGATCGCAAGCATCGTGCCAAACCCGCATAATAGGGCTAATAATCCTGCTCTTGAACCAGTATTTATAAGGATAACCAGGCATACAATTACTGCAAAAAGAAACCAGATAGCGCCCCGCCGTTTGGGATTTATTATAACCCCGGCAAGCAGCCAGCAAAAAACCATTCCACAAATTGTTGCGGTATGGTTGGGATTTTCCAAGCCTAGAGTCCATCTCATATCTCAGCTTAATTTGAACTTTCAGTCCCTGACATTTTGCTTAAAGTATCAGCCAGGGCATTGATTGCCTTCTGGTGGCTTGCAAGAAAAGTAGTCTCTGCGTCTGATTCAATTGATTGCATCTTTGACTTGAGCTCACCTGACCCAAGTCGACTGGTTCGCGTTAGTCCTGCCTCATCAGCAGATGATAGGGAATTCTTTAATGGCTCTACAATGATTATGCTTACCGGTAATTTCCTGCCGAGTAGGGCCTTTTCGTAAGACTCCTTTTCGGATGCAGTCAAAAGAGATTTGGCAGTGTATGGGGTCAGTCCGTTAAAAGTCACTTGACGGGTGGGGAGTGAATGACGAGCGTGGGCGGGTGGCCCGGCAACCTCGTGTGGAATATCAAGGGGCTTGGTATCATGTGCTGAGCCGGGGAGACCGACGCGAGCGAATTTTTTCTGATGACGGGGACCAGCGGCTCTTCTTGAAGACGCTGGGGGAGGCCTGCGGAAGGACGGGGTGGCAGGTGGCGGCGTATGTGCTGATGGGCAATCATTTTCACCTCCAGGTGCGGACAGCGGAGGCCAATCTGGTTGGCGGCATGAAGTGGTTGCTGGGAACCTACACCCAGCGCTTCAATCTCCGGCACCGGCTCTGCGGCCATTTGTTCCAAGGCCGTTACAAGGCCATTCCCATCGAAGAAGGGGACTCCCTGCTGCGGGTTTGTGATTACATCCACCTCAACCCGGTGCGGGCGCGGCTGCTCGATGAGGGCAAAACGCGGAAGCGGTTGCGGGACTATCCATGGAGCAGTTTCCCGTTCTGTGCGGGCAAGGAGAAGAAGCCGCCCGGCTGGATGGTCTGCCGATGGGCCTGGAGCTGGGCAGGATTGGAGCCGTGTTCACGCGCCACGCCACGGAGGTATGAGGCGCGGCTGGAGCATCTGGCCGCGGAGGAACGCGAATCAGACGGGCGGCACTGGGCGGAGCTGCGGCGAGGCTGGTTTGTGGGTGGGGAGGATTTTGCCGACAAGCTGATGGACCGGGTGGGCCGACGGATCCAGACGGCCCAGCGGGACTCCTATGCGGGGGACGAAGTGCTCCGGCATGACGAGGGGGCTGCCGAGGCGTTGCTCCAGAAATGTCTCAAACGGTTGAAGCTGGATGAAGCCCGGCTGGTTGCAGGTCCCAAGGGCATGGCCGAAAAGGGTTGGCTGGCCTGGGCACTCAGGCGCCGGACGATGGCCTCGCGGCGCTGGATCAGTCAACGGCTGGGCATGGGGGTGGACAGCCGGGTCAGCCGGGCGGTCAGCGCCGTCGAAGCCGATGTGCGGCTCGCGCGCAAGCTCCAAAAGTCACTTTTAACGGACTGACCCCATGCTCCGCTTTTAAAGTCCGTATGCTTTGGTACAATCTTTTACAATTCCAAGCTGAATAATTGCAGAGTGATTGCGTAGGCGTTATCAACAGACATTCTTTTTAGCTCATGCCCTTCTCCCCAGCAATCCGAGTATAATATCTCGGACCTTGCGCTATTATAACCCAGTATGACTCGCGTATGGCCAAAAAACGCCTTTTTCGGAAGGCGGAGACTCGCTTACCATACCAACCACTAAACTCCAACAAAGAGGATGGCCCTGGTCAATTTTAGATTGAACGCCTGTCATGAATTTATGACGAGCAGCTTCTGTAGGCTTTTGAGCCCTTAGAAAGCGATCCTTGTTCATCACAGCGTAAATCTCAGCAATATCTCCGCTTTGGGGTATTTCAGCTTCGTCTTTCGAAGCGGGTCCCGGGGTCGATTTGTAACGCGTAATGACGTCTTCCGCTAAAGAAGAATTCCAATCCTGGAGAACAGAGACTTTACCCTTTAGAAACCCCGCCAATAGCTTCGCGGCCGCAAGAAGGTTAGCCATTGTGGTGCCTTCTTTCTTGTTTTTAGTCTCGGCTAAATCAGCGATTTGAAATTTGTCCACGTCGACTGCTTTGCATTTCAAAATGCGTTCCAGGGATGCCGGTCCACAAAGGCCTGGATCCGGCTTGATAACCATGGGGACATTGAGCCAAACATCCCCATTGCCGTTTGTGTTAGGCTGTCTACCTCTAGACTTTGAGGTGATCACCTTCATTGGTTCACTCTCAAACTTTACGGGAGTGACTACCATCGTGACAAATTCCGGGCGGGTTTTGCTCCATCCGATTTTAGACGTTCCGAAGATAAGTCTAAAATGAGTTGAGTCATTAGCCCACACACTTTCGACCCATCGATGCCCCTTTTCATTAAAAATCAGTTTATCCCTATAATTAGCTTTTCCGATTAATTCCATGGAGTTGGTCAATCGACTTAGAATTTGCTGTATTTGCCCGGAACTTCGATCTCCTACATTCACACGATTATACAGTGACAACCGTACTTCCGACAAATGATCTCCTGAAAAGCGCAAAATGACCTCTTGGATGGGAAGTCCCCAGAGAACGTTTTCCGGCGAATAAGAAACGGCTTCGCTTTTATCAAAACACGTCCAGAAGTATCCCTGACCCGAAAATAAAACAATGGCTTTGTCAGGCGCTATGCGAAATATGCCCTTGGAGAGCAATAGACGCTCTATTGCCGAGAGCGCTCCATCATCCATCTTGCCTTTAGATGTGGTGTTAGAATCCGCCGTCCAGCAAACAGCTGGATACAAAGCTGCAAGGGCAGCCAAAAAGCAAATAATGAAACAGCGTTTCACGGCAAATTAATTCACGACCTATTTCCGGGATAAAGGCTTATATTGAGTGTTAATATGTTCTACAATGCCTGCGCCTGTTTGCCAGGACCCCAAAGTGTCGCCGCTGATAGTAATCCAAAAAGAGTCTCGTGACAACTTTTGATAAAGGTCCCGGTCGGCGGAGTCATCGAACTTGGTTTGGTGGAATAGGCCCACCACAAACGGTTAGCTTGGGTGTCACTTGTTCTACGATGAATTTCGTTCAGAACGGGATTTTCCAGAGGGCCTCCCAGGGTAATCAATAGATCCGGTCCCGGCGTGGCGTAACTTGCCAATAAAGCGGACGCGGCAAACTGTTCCACCCACATAGTAATCCGATAGCCGGCTTTCTGCCGATCAACCAACCAGTTATAGGCGGCCAAAGGCGATTTAGCGTCGTGAAGAATAGCTGTCCTGTATCCTAAATCACTAGCCCTACGCCTCAAGGATCCAGAGGCCGGAAATCTTTTGGGCGGTGCTAGAGCAATTTGTGTATCCTGGTCGGAATATGGAGGATTGAACTCCCACCAAGAAACATCACTCTCATAAAAGTACGACACGCGAGTCGTGTTCCGGGAATCCAATACCCAACCAATCGCAGGGAAAGTAAGAGAGCCTAACACAAGACAAGCAACGACAGGTACTAATAGATTGCGTAGTTGCATGGCATCTGGAATTTGGTAACAAGCAAAACTGAGGCATATAATCAAGACAGCCGCA
>JAAUTS010000050.1 GCA_012031345.1 Blastochloris sp.
TGATCAAAAAGACTGAGACAAGCCTCCGGGGCTGCCCCCCCGCCTTTTGGAACAAAAGGACGCAACTCATAAAATAGACGGAGCAGAGTGGACTTACCCACGTTGTTGGCCCCGATCAAAGCGGAGATGCCCCGCTGCAACTTCAAGCGGGCCGGAGCCAGGTCATTGAAGCAGCGATAGTTTTTGACCGAGATCTCCAGGTTCATGGAATCATGGAATCATGGGATCAGAGTCGCGCTTTGAGTTGCTGCGCCCGGACCAGGGTTTCGTGAATGTCTTCCCCCAACACACAAAAGTGCCCCATCTTGCGCCCCGGCTTGGCTTCGCTTTTTCCGTAAAGATGCAGCTTCACTTGCGGGTCCGCCAGCAGGGCAGGGAAGTCCGGCAAGCCCCGCGCCCAGGCGTCACCGAGAATATTGACCATAACCACCGGGCTCAGCAGACGCGGCGAACCCAGGGGCAGGCCACAGACGGCACGCAGTTGCTGCTCGAACTGACTGGTCGCGCAGGCATCGAAACTGTAGTGCCCGGAATTGTGCGGACGCGGTGCCAGTTCATTCACCAGCAGACGCCCGTCTTTGGTCAGGAACATTTCCACCGCAATCAATCCCACCACACGCAGATCGGTGGCGATGGAGCAGGCCATCTGCCGGGCCTCTTCCTGAACAGACTCCGGCAGTCGGGCGGGGACGATGGAGTAATCCAGAATGTGGTGGGTGTGGATGTTTTCAGAAACAGGAAAACAGGAAAACTTCCCCCTCGCGTGTGCGGGCGCAGACAACGGAAAGTTCAGCCTCAAATTCCACCCACTGCTCAAGGACGCCAGCTGGCATGTTGAACTCCTCCCACAAAGCCGCAGCCTCCACCGGGCCCGTCAGTTTCTTTTGACCCTTCCCATCGTAACCGAAGTCCGCTGTCTTCAAGACCGAGGGCGTCCCGATTTTTTTCAAAGCCTCATCCAAATCCTGAGCAGAACGAACCACGGCGAAGCCGGCGTGAGGATAATGATGCTCCCGCAGGAATTTTTTTTCCCGCTCACGGTTTTGACAAAGATGCAGAACCGCTCGCTCAGGATGCACCGGGGTCAGCGCGGCCAGCGTTTGCAGAACTTGGGCGGGAATGTTTTCAAATTCAAAGGTGATGACGTCCACCGAGGACGCAAATTCCTTCAGCATGGCCTCATCCTCGTAGGGGGCATTGAACTCGCGATCCGAGACCTGCCCAGCGGGCCCTCGGGGTGAGGTTCAAACGTGTGGACACGATAGCCCATGCGCGCGCGGCGATGGCGAACATGCGTCCGAGCTGGCCTCCACCGACCAGTCCAAGTGTGGCACCAGGCAGGATCATGGCAGTTTGGTTTGCAGCACGGCGCGGGTTTGTTTCTGGCGGAAACGAGCCAACTGAGCGGCCAGCGTTGGATCTTGAAGGGCGAGAATTGAGACGGCGGCCAAGCCGGCATTGATGGCTCCGGGCTTGCCGATGGCCAAGGTCAGCACGGGGATTCCGGCCGGCATCTGGGCGATTGACAACAGGGAATCGAGCCCTTGCAAGGCCTTGGATTCGACCGGGACGCCGAGCACGGGAAGCTCCGTCAACGCCGCCGCCATACCCGGCAGATGCGCCGCGCCACCCGCCCCGGCGATGAGCACCTGCAAGCCCCGTTCCGCCGCCTGGGTCGCGTATTCCACCAGAAGACGGGGTGTGCGATGCGCGCTGACGATTTTCTTTTCGTAGGGCACGGCGAACTCTTCCAGCTTCAACGCAGCATGTTGCATGGTTTCCCAGTCAGACTGGCTGCCCATGATGATGCCGACCAGGGGTTTGATTCGGGGGGAAGTGGAAGCTTTGTTTTTTTTCATGAAGTGTATGCTTGAAACTGCAAGCTCCCGGCGCGGGATGCAATACTTCTGCTTGTTGCCCGGAAAAAAGCTCTCAACAGCTCAGGCCGCCAGCAGCGCGATGCCTTCTCTGAGTTTGCGAATGACAAAAACCGCCAAAACCGGGTCCACCCCACAGCAAGCTTTTTCAAATCGATCCAACACCTTTGCGCCTTGCGTCTCCGGTTGAGAGTAAAGCAAAGGGCAGGCATTGTGCAGAGGCAGAGCTTCCCCGTCATCGATGCGGTAGTGTCTCAATCCCTGTCCCCGCACCCAGCGATAACAACACATGGCGGGTGTTCCAAAGGCATAGACCAAGTGGAAATTTTCCACTTCACGCAGCTCATCCAAATCCACCGTCAACCAGAAGTAGCCATCGGAGAAGATCCTCCGACAGATGAAAGGATCCGAGTCATCTCCCAGGCGCCCTGTGTGTTCAGCCAACATTCCTCTATGCTAGGGACCCTTCCCCCCGGCGTCCAGTCTCTCCATTTGACCCTACCCCCATTAAGAGCTAAACCAAGGTTCCACCATGTTATCCCTGATCCTTGTCTTGCTGGTCCTTCTTCTCCTGGTTGTTCTGGCCCTCTTCTACACCCTGAGCCAACTCAAACCTGCTCTGGAAGCCCGACAACAAAACGAAGCCTCCCAATTGCGCGAACTGCTGCTCAAAAATCTGGGGGATCAAAAGGTGGATTTCCGCGACTTCAACGCAGGCCACGCGGCCGACCTGCGCAAAAGCATCCAGGACGCCCTGACCAACCAGTCCCTGCTGCTGGAGAAACGTTTCGAAAGCCTGCAACAACAAACCAATGAACGACTCCAGGAAATCCGGGGCAATGTGGACAAACAACTCAAGGAAAACCTTGAACAAAACTTCTCCGCCTTCAAAGACATGTCCAAAAGTCTCGGCGACATGAAATCCAGCGCGGATCAAATGTTGAAGGTCAGTGCCCAGGTCACGGAGTTGAATCACATCCTAGCCTCTCCCAAACTGCAGGGCAACTTTGGGGAAACCGCCTTGGAAAAACTTTTGCAGGACATCCTGCCCGCCTCCGCCTACGAATGGCAGCCCCGCATCGCAGAGGGACTGCAGCCGGATGCCTCCATCCACATCAAGGATCTCCGCCTTTGCATCGACGCCAAATTCCCCAAGGACCGCATCGCCTCCCTGCTGAATGAAGCCACGGGCGAAGCCGCACAAACCCTCGCCCGCAAGGAACTGGCCGCCGTGATCAAAAGTATGGCCTCGGACATCGGGAAAAAATATGTCCGCCCGGATCTGGGCACCACTGATCAGGCCTTCATGTTTGTCCCCAGTGAGAGCCTGTATTATGAAATTCTGCAACAACCGGACCTGATCGAACACTGCCGCAAGGTCAAGGTCAGCGTCGTCTCCCCCAACACCCTGGCCGCCACCCTCTACGCCGTGGCTCTGGCCTTCCGCGGTTATGAAATGCAGGAAAATGCCCAGAACATGCTCCGCACCATCCAGGACATGGACCGTCATTTCCAAAATTTCCGGGACGACTTCACCAAGATCGGCCAACGCCTGCAACAGGCTCAGGACGACTACACCAAAGCAGGCCGCGACCTGGAACGCTTCGACAAAACCATCCACAAACTCCGCGACGGAGAAGCTTCCTTGTCTGCAAACCCCTCCGCCCGAGCGGAGCAAAGTTTAAAGTTGGAAGCGTAAAGTTTTAAAGCGCGAAGCAGCTATCTGCTGTCCGCCTTCCGTGGTCGGTAATTCTTAATCCCACGACCATAAACTCCCAGGTCATGACCCAATCCCGCTTATCCTGGTCATGCCAACTATTATTTAACTCCATTATCTAAATATCAGCCAATTACGCTTCGCCTTCAACTTTACTTGCCTAACCAGTCCTCCGGCCTAGGATGGAACTTATCGGAAAAGTCAGTGTCTCCGCATGGACTTATGCAGACAGATCCAAAAAAAATTGCAGCCTTGGCCACTTCCCCTCCCATCTCTTTGGTTAGGGGACCGGAACTGTTTGAAAAAAGTCAGGCCATCGCAAAAATTGGCGGTTGGGAACTGGACCTGGAAACCAGGTTCCTGCAATGGACCTCGGAGACTTATCGCATCCACGAAGTCACCCCGGAGACTTACACCCCCACGGTGGAAACCGCCATCGACTTTTATATCGGCCAGAGCCGCCTGTTGATCCGCGAGGAACTGGAACGGGCCATCCGGGAAAAGGGCGTTTTTGACCTGGAACTGCAACTCAGAACCGCAGGCCAGAATCTCCTCTGGGTTCGCGCCCAAGGCCAGACCGAACAGTTGCACGGCAAAACACGGCGCATCTACGGCATCCTTCAGGACATCACCGAAAAACGCAAGCTGGAGCAACAACTCCTGCGCGGTCAACGCCTGGAAAGCATCGGCACCCTGGCGGGCGGTCTGGCCCACGACCTCAACAACCTGCTGGTTCCCATCTACCTCTCCTGCGACCTGCTCCACATGCACCCGCGCGATGATGAGGATAAAAGTCTGATCGACGGCATCCAGCACTGCGCCCAACGCGGTTCCGATCTCGTGAAACACATCATGTCCTTCGCCCGCGGTCAAAGCGGCCCTTTTCATCCGGTGGAACTGCCCCTACTCCTCAAGTCTCTCGAACCCCTGCTGCGCCAACTTCTCCCCACCCAGGTAGAGTTGAACGTGCACCTTGATCCCGACCTCAAACCAGCCTGGGGTGACCGCACGGAAATCGAGCAGGTGTTGATGAACCTTTGCATCAACGCCAGTGAAGCCATGCCGGATGGGGGCCGACTCAACTTGCGCGCTTCCATGGCAGAGCATCCCCAACATTCAGGCAGCAGCTGTGTGCTCCTTGAGGTTGAAGACACCGGCACAGGCATCCCGGAGGAAGTCGGGGAAAAAATGTTCGACCCTTTCTTCACCACCAAGGAACTGGGTGGCGGCACGGGCCTGGGCCTGCCCACCGTGGATGCCATTGTGCGGCGACATCAGGGCTTTCTTGACTACCGCAGTGTGCCCGGCTGCGGCACGGTTTTCCAAGTTCACCTCCCTTGCGCGCCTCTGGATGTTCAAATCAGTCCCTCCAGCCCCCTCGAAATCAAACAACGCGAAAACCACGGCATCACCGCCCTGGTGGTAGAGGATGAAAATGGCATCCGCAACATCCTCTGCTCCAGCCTGCGTCACCGCGGCTTCAACGTGGTGGAAGCCCGCAACGGAGAAGAAGCCCTCTTTCTATACCGCGAGAATCCCACCGGCATCCACCTGGTCATCACGGACCTCATGATGCCGCAGATGGATGGCTGCACCTTGGCCCGTCACTTGAAAGAACTTTCCCCCAAGCTCCCCATCATCGGCACCAGCGGCCTGGCCGACACGGAAAACATGACCGAAATCAAAGAGTCCGGCATCCGCCACCTCCTCGCCAAGCCCTACACCCTTCAATCCCTTTTCAACAAAGTGAACGAGATTCTGGACGGAAACTAAAGAGGTTTCTTTCGTTTTCTTGATCCATAAATCACCGTGTCCTGCAATACACGCCTGATCCCGCTCATCCACGACAAATCCCGTCCAATCACAAGTTCTGTCATCTCAGCATGATGTGTATTTTTCATGGAGATGGGCTTTGCTTGAAAACCATATCGGACGGCCAACTTTCTAACTTCCTCTGAGTTGTCATAGGTCATCAAGAAATCTCCACTCAAGTCACGGCATCGACTGAAGAGTGTCTCATGATCGATTTTGGAGTAATTATAGAGCCTGCTTCCTGCATTCTTCCCCCCTGCTGTGTAAGGTGGGTCCAAAAAAAAGACAGCATCACTTGAATGCTGATATTCCTCCAACACCGCAAAGGCATCCCCATGCTTAAAATTTATTTTATGCAAAACGTGATCCATGCTTTGCAGTCGTTTGGCAAGCGTTGCCGGATACCATCGGGATTTCAGACCTCTTCCCGCCTCTCCGTTTTTTAACAAACCAGACCCCGCCGCCAAAATTCCACCATGAAAGGTTCTATTTTTTACTATGGTTTGAAACGCCCTCTCCTGGGTGGTCGAAACCGACTGGGATAACAGGTCATGCACGTTATCTCTTGTTAGTGAAAACTCTTGGATACGTCGGGCGAGCCAGCCTGCTTTTCCAGACACAATGGTTTCCCAAACCGCCGCTACTTCTTCATCCAATTCCACCATCAACACCGAGTCCACCAGATCCTCAAAGGCGGCGGTGAGTGACACGATCCCTCCTCCAGCAAAAGGCTCAACCAACAAACGCGGTTTTATATTCTTACTTTTCAGCCATTCCCTGAGCCGGGGAATAAACCAAGTTTTACCGCCGGGGTATCGAAAGGGACTTCTCTGAGGAACAGAGGCGACATTGACGGGTCTTTGCACTGCAACAGCTATCCCGTCCATGTCAAATAGAGTGGATTCTGGTTGCATGGGATCAGGACGGAAAGGGACTCTCCATCGTCCGATTGATGGGAGCAGACTCCATTTTTTCATCCACCTTGGACTGTAGAACCTTCATAAAATCATCCACACTGCCAACTTTGGGACGTGTAATTCTGCTCAGTGCTTCAGAGAATTTCGTATAAACTGTTCTCACTTTTCTCAGGGACAGGGAATCCCCCGCATCACTTCCTGCCAAGTCATAAATCATCCACGCCATATCGGCTTCTTTCCGGTCCACCTCATTTAATTTTGGCAATGTTTGGAAAAAGGGAGCGTCGAGCGCAACTGCCATTTTTTTCCCCCAGGCATTAAGAATCCCTCCCTTAAACATCAATTGAGGCGCCAGACGTTTTCGGGACGAGGAAAGAAAATCCGGTCTTGGGTAGTTTGGTTCCTTGGTCCAATCCATCTTTTGATTCTTTTTACAATTCGACATGTAATGAGCAAAGGCATCACGCACGTTGCCGGAGATATATACGGCCTGAACTTCCAGGGATCCAAAATCCACCACCTGACCTCTCTTGTCGTAGGCCACCAAAACTACATCTATATTCCCCGCGGACTTCCCGTCGGCATCCACCATTCTCACTTCCGTCAGCGATGTCCACTCGGTTCCTTCCTCAAAAAAGAAATCTGCGGCATGATCTGCTATCATCCAGTCTTCCCTGAATCTTATGGGGCAGGTAATGACAGAAACGTCCCCGTGATAAACACTACAGACGCCTAGGGGATCTTTTGCTTTGTCTTTTGTGCAACTCGGAACCTTGTTGTTAAAGGGGCAAAGCTTGTTTTTTCTGAAGCGTTGCGCCCGATCACCAAAATCCGTGGTGGTATGACCAAAAACTTCTGCAAGCGGATGATCCGGCATTCCTTAAATTATGCCATGCCCTTGATCTGGTGATGAAATTTTATCAAGCACTTGGCTGCTGCTATTCTCACAGCCTCTCGATCTCCCTGATCTGCCTTCAGGCACCAGATTCCCTAGTTCATCTGCCCGTAATAAAGCACTGAACCCCGTGCTTGCGTAGGAAGTGTTTGTCATGCAGGGCTCCTGGGATGGGGGCGGACTCGGGGTTGAGTTGCCGCGTCTTTAGCGCCATCTCCGCCACGATCTCCAGGGCCTGCGCCGTCTCCACCGCTTTGCTCCCGCTGCCAGCCCAGACAAAGGGACCGTGATGACGCACCAGCACCGCCGGTTGCGCCAACGGATCCAACCCGGTAAATCGTTCCACAATCACCTGCCCCGTCTCCCACTCATACTCCCCGCTGATTTCCTCCGTCGTTAGGGCACGCGTCACGGGCACTTCCCCATGAAAATAATCCGCGTGGGTCGTGCCAAAACAGGGGATGCCCTGCCCCGCCTGCGCAAAGGCCACCGCATGGCGGGAATGGGTGTGCACCACGGAACGGATCCCGGTAAACGCCCGGAGCAAACAACGGTGGGTCGGCGTGTCCGAGGAAGGCCGCAAACTTCCCTCCACCAAACGACCTTCCAAATCAAGCAGCACCATCTGCTCAGGACTCAGCTCCCGGTAATCCACTCCGCTGGGTTTGATCGCAAACACTCCCCGCTCCCGATCCAGCACACTGACATTGCCAAAGGTCAAATCGACCAGACCCGTTCTGGGCAGTGCCAGATTCGCTTCAAAACATTCCTCCCTCAGACTTTGAAAATTCATCACAGCTTCGAGCCTAGTTCCCACCCAGGCCGGGGGCGAGATGATAGTAAACCTCGTTGCTGCGAAGATCCTGACGGAGTTGTCGCAGGGTGGTGTCCTGATCGATGAGCACCATTTCAATCCCGGCGATTTCCGCAAAGTCCTGCATGTGCTCGGAAGTCACCGCATAACTGAAGCCCGTGTGATGGGCGCCTCCGGCCTGAATCCAGGCGGCACAGGCGGTTTTGAAATCAGGCCGGCACTTCCACACTGCGCGCGCCACGGGAAGTTTGGGCAGAGGCTTGGGTGGTTTGATCACGTCCACTTCGTTGACTAGCAACCGGAATCTGTTCCCCAAATCAATCAGAGAGGCGTTCAAAGCCGGGCCGGACGGAGCGGTGAAAACCAAGCGCACCGGATCCTCCTTGCCTCCGATCCCCAACGGATGCACTTCCAGAGACGCCTGCGTGGATGCGATGGATTCACAAATTTCCAGCATGTGCGCGCCCAGAACCAGATGCCCCTTGGGATCAAGGTGGTAGGTGTAATCCTCCATGAACGAAGTTCCTCCGGGCAAGTCCGCCGCGATGACTTTCATGGCCCGCAGAAGCGCGCAGGTTTTCCAGTCCCCTTCCCCACCAAAGCCGTAACCCTCCGCCATGAGACGTTGCACGGCCAGGCCCGGCAATTGTTTGAGCCCATGCAAATCCTCAAAGGTGTCGGTGAACCCCTTGAACTGCCCCGCCTCCAGCAGAGCGCGCAGACCAAGCTCAATCCGGGCCGCGTCGCGCAGGGATCGATGCGATTTGCCTCCCTTCCGCAGCGCGGCGGCGACTCGGTAGCGTTGTTCATACTCGGCGCAAAGTTTGCTCACCGCCGCGTCGGAAACCTGCTCCACCAGCGCCACCAAATCCCCCACCCCATGCGTGTTGACCGAGAACCCGAATTTCAGTTCAGCGGAAACCTTGTTGCCTTCCGTCACCGCGACCTGCCGCATGTTATCGCCAATACGGACAAACTTTCCTCCCTGCCAATCCTGCCAGGCCCGCGTGACACGCATCCAGGCGGCGATGCGTTCCTGCACTTCCTCATCCGACCAGTGCCCCACCACCACTTTGCGGTTCAGCCTCATGCGGGTGTGGAGGAAACCCGCTCCCGGTCCCCGTGGGCCGCCTGGTTCAGGTTCATGAAATCCATGTCGATGGCCGACCAGGGCAGATCGCGATTGAATTGAGTGTGCAGGTGCAGGAAAGGTTTGCTCAGGATGGAAAGGCCTCCGATCCACATTTTCGAGGGAGAAAAGGTGTGCATCCACAGAATCAACCCGGCACAGAGCGGCGCATGATTCGCTTCCAGACAAAGTTGACGGATTTCCTCCGCTGTTTTCAACACGGGCTTGAAGACCAGCTTTAAAGGAATGCGATCCGTGGCATTGAGGGAAGCCACGATTTTCTGGGAGTGCAGGGCGACTTGCTGGAGTGTTTCTGGGCCGTAAAGGTGTTGACTGCCGGTGACATACCAAATTTCGAGTGGGGCTAGGTTTTTCATAAATATCATCAGTGCCGGGTTTCTTCCTTGATTTGAATAAGCTCTTTCATCACCCGACTCAGATCCGCCCGTGGGTTTAAGCCGCCGAAGGCATCGTGCAATTCCCGGTAAAGCAGGTAGAGACGATCATAGACCACCCTGTTTTTGGCCAGAGGTTTATAGCTCTTGGCTTGGAGAGCCGTCATTTTTTTCTGCGCCGTGGGGAAGTCGGGATGAACCCCCGCCACCACCGCAGCCGCCACCGCCGCGCCCAAAGCGCAGGCCTGCCCGGAGGCCGCGATGCGCATTTCGCAACCTGTCACATCCGCATAAATCTGCATGAGCAGGGGATTTTTATCCGCGATCCCCCCCGCACAAACCACACGCTCGATCGGAACTCCATATTCGCGGATTCGTTCGATAATCGCACGGGCACCAAAAGCCGTCGCCTCAATCAAAGCCCGATAAATTTCCGCCCGGCTGCTGTAGAGAGTTTGTCCCAGCAGGAGCCCGCTCAATACTTGATCCACCAGGATGGTGCGATTCCCATTGTTCCAATCCAAAGCCAGCAGACCGGACTCTCCCGGCTTCAAGCGCGCCGCCTCCTTCGTGAGGCTGGCATGGAGCTTGTCGTCACCCTGACAAACGCCCTCCACCCACCACTTGAAAATGTCGCCCACCGCAGATTGACCCGCCTCGATTCCATAATGGCCGGGTAGAATCGCCCCAGGGACGATGCCACAGATGCCGGGAATATCCGCCACTTGCTTCCGGGAAGAAACCACCGCGCAATCACAGGTGGACGTGCCGATAACCTTGACCAGGGTCCCCTCACAAACCCCGGAACCAATCGCGCCGTAATGAACATCCATCTCACCGATCGCGATGGGGATGCCCGCTGGCAGGCCAAGTTTTTTGGCCCACTCCAGGTCCAGCACTCCCGCTGTCTCTGAAGCGTCGTGAGCCTTGGTGTAAAGACGATCCCTCAGCGCGGCGAGCTTAGGGTCCAGCAGGGCCAGAAATTCCTTGTCCGGCAGACCGCCCCATTCCTCGCCATACAATGCCTTGTGCCCGGCACAACAAATTCCGCGTTTGATTTGCAGCGGATCCTTCACCCCGGCCAAGACCGAGGGAATGTAATCGGCCAATTCAACCCAACTATGCGCCGCCTCAAAACTTGGGTGCCGTGACCAGGCAGTGCCAGATTTTCGACCAAAACCATTCCGAAGAATACGTGTTCCCACACTTGGCGAGGTAGTGAGGACGATGTTCCGAGGCCAGCCGCGTGATGGCGGCAGCCTCCTTGTAAGCCGTGTGATCCTTCCAGAGCCAACATTGGGCCGCGGGATGCTTGCTCCACTTTTTTTGAAAAGACAGAGGCTGATTCTTCGCATCCACAGGAATCGGACTGGACCCGGTGCTGTCCACGCCGATGCCGACAATACTTTTCGCGGTGAAACCCCGCTTTTGACCCGCCTGCTTCAGAGCCAGGCGCACACTCTTTTGCAGGCCAACCAAGTAATCCGCCGGATTCTGGCGGGCCAGATGATGATTCTTCGGATCCAGCAACACCCCTTGCCGACCGCTGGGATAAGGCACCACCGCCATGCCCAATTCCTTCCCCGTTTGACAATCCACCACCAAAGCACGAACCGAGTTGGTGCCGTAATCTATTCCCAAACTGCAAATCATGGCAAAAAGTATTGGAGAAAACAGCCCCGTGGTAAAGGGCTTCCTTTGGGAAAAAAGTCCTCCCCTATTTTCCTTTCTGTCAACCGATGGCGAAACCCTCAATTAAACCTATAAATCCATTCTCAAAAACCTCTTCTACCCTTACCTTCATGGTGAATTCCCGCCATTCACAGAACGATCGTTGTCACCATGATCCTGTTCGAATTCTTTTATTCTTACTGGGATTTCTACTGACCCGATGAACTGCTTTCCGGTCTTTCTGAAGTATCCTCTGAAAGTGAGATTCATAGTAAAACTGACTTTCTTTAATGAGTCGATATTTACGTCCGAAAAAAGCTTGGATGGCACGGTGGTTGAGCCGGAAATGGAAACCATGCAGCATCCACAGGGCACAAAAGATCCGTTCTCCTGCTTTTTAGAACTATGAAGTCGTTTCAATAAATTTGTGTTATCTGGAAAAACCGTGGATTTGCCTCCCCTTCCAGAGGAAATTCCATCTCCTCTGATGAATATCCCGACATCCTCAAAATTTGTAACCTCTAGAAATATTTCGTCTTCAAAAAGATTCATCACGGTGAAGCTAAATTTCTGTGGTTTGTCATCGCGGGCAGACAGAGAGGGCAGGCTACTCACCTGAATACCTTGCTGTAATTTCTCCTCTGGCAGCAGTATCTTAATCCGCGACACCTCATCAGCATTCATGAAGTTCGTGAGCACCACGAAACAAAGTATGCACTGAAATTTCATTTCTTATTCAAACGCCGCAGACGAGATCTTCACGAAACTGTCTCATTTTTTTAGTTTTTTTGAATTCTGACAGATTGCTTTGTCTTTCAAGGTTTTTCTGCTTTGTGTGTATAAGCAAAAAGCCGACACGACTTGCACACAACAAAGACGCCTTGTCTTCCGTTCGTTTGTTCAATCGGACGCCAGACTTTCTCCATCATTTTCTTGCAGCGTGAGCAGTTGCACTTGGGCGTGCGTAAATAAATCAAAGTGGAAACTGGCAGTAAAAACCCAAGCGGAATGACTGCAATAGCAAGCCAAGGGAACCCCATATATGCGGCAACGATTCCGATGAAGAAGATGACAATAAAGACAAGAAATTATGAAGCCAATCACCCGTCCGCCACATTGAGAACGGTTGGTGAGAAATGTTTGGACCTCTCTATCATTGAGGTATCCTTCTTCGGGATAGTCGGGGATGGCATAATAATCAGGCTTCATGTTTGTAACGTTGGCCAGCTTGCATAGTTAGATCTTTGTTCTCTTAATGAGATATCCAATTAACGCTGCAAAACCAGCAATTAAAAACCCTATTCCAATTCCGATTGCGGGGTGTTGGGGGAGACTTAACCAGCAGGCGTAAGAACCGTAAGCTATACCCCAGGCTATCAGCAGGTAAAAAAGTCGGGTATATTTCAAATCTTTGTCTTTGGAAATTTTCAAGATAGCAAGACCAGTGACTGCTCCAAAAAAGAAGATTAGTATCGGCACCAACATCATAGTTTGTGGGTTATCTTTCATTGTGTTTCAAAAGTCAACCATCAGCCGCTCAGGTAGCGAAGTCATCTGAATGGGCTTGTTATCCGTTTTATTTGGTTTCTAGCTTGAAAGCACCTTTCGGAATTTTCCACTTCTTTCGGACCACCATAGATGATGGCTTCAGATTTGAATCTGCCGAAGCAGAGAGAAGGTATGCATAGATCTCAACATCTGCGTTACCCTGTATCTCTAAAAAGGTATCGCCAGGAGGAGACCAAACTACAACTCCGCCTTGCTCAAATGTATAGGAGTCACCACTGGAAAAAGTGTAGGTTAACTTACCCCATTGTTCGTCTGCGAGGTAAGCAGGAGGTCCGGCAGCCGCCGGACGGGTGAGCGTTGAGGGCACCGCATTGTCGGGTATTATTTTCTAATTTCGCACTTGACTTACTCAAGTAACCTAAGTTACCTTATCCGCCAATGCAAGCGGCAAAGTCAAAGAAAATCACCAAAACATTTCCTCTGGAGATCGAAGATGATCTACATAAACAGCTCAAGATGAAGGCTATAGAGGAAGACAAAACTCTTCATTCTCTGATTATTGAAACCCTTTCCACCCGCCTCCAAGAAGAGCCTCCCGCATACGGTGTGCGTAGCCAGAAAGGAGAAAGGCAATGAACGTGCAATACGTCAATGGGTCTAATCCTTGGCCGATCCGATGCAACCAACGTGAACCAGTTCAGATCATATCAGGGGACGTTCGCGACAAGCTCAAAGAAATTCCAGATAACATCTTTCACACATGCATCACCTCCCCCCCTTACTGGGGAATGCGTGATTACGGGCATGACAATCAAATCGGTGCCGAAGAAACGCTACCGGAGTATGTTAAGAATTTGGTCTCATGCTTTCGTGATGTTCGACGCGTATTAAGAGTTGATGGCACGTTCTGGCTGAATATCGGGAACACTTACACATCAGGAGGAAGAGCCTGGAGAGACAAGGACATCAAGAATAAAGGGCGCGCCATGTCCTATCGCCCGGACACACCAAAAGGCTTGAAGCCAAAAGACTTGATTGGTGTGGCATGGATGGTCGCAATGGCGTTGCAGCTGGACGGTTGGTATCTTCGTTCTGACATTATTTGGCATAAACCCAACTGTCAGCCCGAGTCTGTAAAAGACCGCGTAACCGTAAGCCATGAATACCTCTTCATGTTCTCGAAAAGTGAAAACTACTACTTTGATCAAGAAGCAATCAAAGAGACAACCGCCGATGGAAGATCAAGAAAAAACAAAAGAACAATCTGGTCTATTAACACCGAGCCGTGCAAGGAAGCCCACTTTGCCGTCTTCCCTCGCGCCCTTGTGCGCCCATGCATCTTAGCAGGGTCTCCAAAAGGTGGGATCGTTCTCGATCCGTTTTTCGGTAGTGGAACCGTGGGAGTGGTAGCTATCGAAACGGAAAGAACATGTGTAGGAGTCGAAGCAAAACCCGATTACATTGAAATTGCTAAAAACAGGATAAACGCAGCAACACCATCTTTGTTTATGGATTGTCTTTGAAGACTGGAAAATCCCAAGTGCCATGAACGATGCAATGTGCTTTTCTGAGTCCCTTAATCTGTAACTTTCTTTCACCACCGCCGTCAAAGTAGAGCGAGAACAAGGGATCACCTTTTTCCTCGATATAGCAGTATCCCGGCTTAGGGTTTTGTGAGCTTTCAGTTCTCATTCCGAGGCGGCCTTGGGCCGCTTTCGAAAGAAGCCCTTTTGGAATCTCCACCAGCTCATAGCGATACGATGGTTCTCCTTTCCGCAAAGCCCTGAGAATCAGAATTCTTTGAATTCCAGCCAGATTGCTCAGGAACTGCTGGCGAAGCCCAATAAGGTCTGAGGGGTCGCTTCCCCATTGACCTCCTCCCAATTCCATAAACTTTGAGATGTGGATAGTATCCTCTTTGATTCCTTTGGCTGCTTCGGTTTTTAATGAAAAGCGCTCTTCTCCAATTTCAATGTCGTAACCGCGAGATCCTCTTGGGGCAAGCATGGCTGACACTTTTGATTCTAACAGCACTCGCTCAAGGGCATATTCAAATTTATCTTTGGAAAACGGTTCCCGAGAAAAAGCGTGATGCAGGCGCAGAACATCTCCAAAATCTTCTAGAACCTGACTGGTGATCAATATTGAACGTTGATTTCGGGAGAAAGTCTTTTCGGTCTGGAAGACCCCCACAACTTTGTCAACCAACTGGAGGCGGTATGAGGAGAGTTCTGGAATTGTGGCGATTAGCCGCTGTATTCTTTCATTTTTGGTCATCCAGCTTGATCTTTGAGCATTCGAGGTAGGTTCGCGAGTATTTTCTGGCGAACGTCCAACAACATCTGCTGCGCTAAGGATTCTGCCTAAACTGGGCCGCGTTGACTTAGTTGGCTGACTGGCTTGGTTCGGTTTTTATGGTTTTGCAAAGCTATATACAACTTTTTCTCCATTAAACTGCTCAAGAATCGAAAGAGCATTGCTTTGAAATTCCCCTTTTTTGCCTTTTATCGGCGTAAAACCCAGAGACATTATTCCGAATAGACTTTTGCCGCCTTTGGCGGCCTGTTCTCTTAACATGGCTATGGCTTTATTATATTGTTCTCTTGAAATGGATGAAGGGGAATTAGGCTCAAAAATCTCGTCCTTATACCGGAGATGAACTATAATTCGTGCGGGAAGTCCACTTACGTCCCTAACGTAAGGCGCAGTGTGCTGAATAAACTCAAGTCGATATTCATCATTAGCTTTGAGTGTTAACGAAACTATCTCGACTAAAAATGAATCGCCTCCTGCATACGCATTGATAACCAGTGCAAAAAAGAAGCTGAGGAAAAGGCTTTTCATATCTTTACCGAACGTCCTCGATCAACGAAAGGCTGAAAGCCACTTGGGTCAATCGACTGGTTTGGTTTTTACTTTTTGGGTTTGTCTAAGTCTCGAGTCTCGTCCCATGCTGCTTTTCTGTAAAGCCCAGATGGGTCAATCGTTTCACCGTTCTTTCCTACTTGGGAGCCTCCGGCACAACCTGAAAATATGCCTGTGACTATCAAAAGACAAGTAATCTGAAAACCATGGGACAACATCGATAATCTATTCTGTTTTATCTACCGAACGTCCGCGGCGACCTACCCCCGGAAGCCAAAGGCTGTAGGGGATTGGGTCAACCGCATGGTTCGGTTTCTAGTTTTTCTCTAAGGAATACAACTAACTGAGCGAGTCTTTCGTGGAAGTCTTTTTCTGCCAGCAGGTCGTAATGGCGATCAAAAATATTTTTACCGCTGGCAATCTCAAGGACCTCAAGAGAGCAGGTTCCTCGTGTCCATGTCGTCATACTGCCTAAATATAAATCAGTATCGAGATGGATTATCATGGCAGAATTATCTATGGGCATACAGTACTCGTAGGAGTAGCCTGATCGCTGAGCCTTGAATCAGGATAGCAGTCCTGGCTGACACTCCTCAAATCCACGTTTTACGATTAAATTGTGAAGGGGCTCTTCCATATCTTTACCGGAGCGTCTTCCTAGCCTTGTTAGGCTTATTTCTCATTCATAATGAGTCCACAGGCGAATAATTTTGATGGTCCGCGTGCTTTCGATGACCTCGTAAACTAACCGATGCTGAATATTGATACGGCGTGAGTAGGCTCCAGCAAGATCCCCGACCAACTTCTCATATGGAGGAGGTGTTGTGAACGGATCATTTGCTATGATGTCTAGCAGCCTCTGCGCTTTTTCCTTCAATCCTCCTGAGGCGAGCTTCTTCGCATCTTTCTGCGCCTGCTTGGTGTAAACGAGCGTACCAGTTCACCATTCGAGGGAAGGCTGAGCAATCAGCGGCCGAGGTCTGAAGTCCTTCCTTAATCGATTCGCGCATGCCAGGAACTGAAAGAAGGAAGAGAGTTTCTTGAATCGCACTCCAATCCTCTTGAGATACTAAAACGGCGTTGGCCCGCTTCCCTGTGATCTGCACGGGGATATGGGAGCTAGCCGTTTCGTCGATCAGGGTGTAGAGCCTAGCTCTCGCTTTTGTAGCGGGTAATGTGATCATACAAAAAGCGTGCGCTAAAGCGTGCGTCTGTCAAGTTTTCTTCTAAAATCAATTACAAGCCGAGCGCACAGCGCGTTTGCTGGATGTCTTGCTAGCGGTTTGTTTTGTCGTCTTCTGAGAATTTGCCGTCTTCAGCGTATGATCGAATGACTGGTGCATCATTATAATATGAAAATCGATATGGCCTACCCCATGGGTCGAGTATGAATCCTTCGTCTTTCGTCCGTGCTTCAAAATAAGTTCTTTTCAGTGGATTTTCACCAAGGAGTTTCCGCGCAATCTCTGATGAGGTTCCCTGAGGATAAATTCCATGGTCTTTTTTGTATTGATCGAAAGCTACC
Organism: Blastochloris sp.; assembly: GCA_012031345.1. Lineage (GTDB taxonomy): Bacteria > Verrucomicrobiota > Verrucomicrobiia > Methylacidiphilales > JAAUTS01 > JAAUTS01. The sequence continues at coordinate 17,127 of JAAUTS010000050.1, forward strand.
TCCAAAGCGGGGATTTCTCTCATCCAAGTAGGAGTCCCCTTTTCGGCATTGAATGCAGGATAGGCGAGGATAAGGAGTCCGCAAACAGCGATGATGCCTATAAATAGAACTATTTTCTTCATCACTAACATCAGTGCTCAGCTAACCACTGGAGCCGAAGGCGGAAGGGGCTTGGCTGGACCACATGGTTCGGACTTTTTAATTTCTCGGCGTCAATTTGTCTTTCTAAAGCTTTCATAGGAATGGATACATTGAAGTAGAGCGTCAATTTTACTTTTCCTTCTTTTCTGATAAGTTCCATTTTATCGCAAGGGCCAGCTACCAATGATTGTTTTTCGAGCTGGGCCCCTATCTCCTGTATCAAAGAATATTCTTCATGAACGGAGATCACATTGAAAGCTGTTTCTGGAGTTAGTCCATCACCACTTGAGGTTATTGACTGCAAGAGACCGTAAAAAACGGTCATATGATAGTTGTAACTGGGGATATCCCCTTTTCTTTAAAACAAATTGCAATTCGTAAGTGCGAGTCAGCATCAATTGGGCATTTGTTAAGCCAGGAATCACCAATTCTTATGACTTCATCAACATTCCCTTTTTTATACGCTTCTACTAGTGCCTCATGTTCAGGTGCTGTTCTCCACATGGGGAAAAACTCGGTTTTAGGATTGTTGGCATAATCCATTCTGAGTTTGGTATAATAATCGACATTATTCCCCGCAGACAAATCTGGGCCGACTTTACCGTAAGCCAGAATTGGTAATAGCAATAGTAGGCAAATATTAGTTTTCATGGTTCTTCAGTAATCTCCGTGGATTTTTCAATAGGATGGAGAGAAGCTAGGAGGATGCAAGACACGGAATTTTTCCAGAAGGCTCTTGGGTTGAATGAACCTTGGGAGGTAACAAGCGTGAAGATA
>JAAUTS010000211.1 GCA_012031345.1 Blastochloris sp.
TTTGCCAGCCTCCAGGCGCCTTAGTTCCAACTTCCTTTGATATTCCGTCAATCCATCGCTTGGTTTCATCCTACTCAGACAAGCATGGACTGTACCAATTCCTTACTTCCTTGTACAAAGATCAGTAAATCCATCATGCTCAAAAACTTGTCACTACAGTATGATAAGTGGGGTTTCCATTCAGATCTTAAACCAGAATTCTTTTTTGATATTTTGGATTGAAAAACAAGGCCAACAAAACTTCGGAGAGCTGGCAAGTTCACCTCGAACGAACAAAACAATAAGGCATGATTTAGAGATACAGTCCCTCCCAACACTCCTCTTCGTTTGCACTCAAGGCTGGAATGGTGTTCCAACAGGTAGCTCCTCAAGCTATTTATCGACGGTATTTTAACCAGATAGTCTTCCTACATGGCTTGTTTCAGATGAGAATATTTCACATATCCGTAACGTTATTTTTTCTCGCTGGAGCCTTGAACTCACAAAATCCAGCCATTGATCCGAAGCAAGCTTACAGCAAAGAAAGTTTTCTGCTTTTAAAACCGCTTCTCGCACAAATGGCTCAAGATATCTTGGCTGAGAACCCCGCCCAATTTAAGGGGATCAAAAGCGAGCAAGTCGAAACCAACATCGTATTTTTAGAGCAGGAGAACAGATTCTTGATTAGATGGGAGATCAGACATGGAGTTAAACAACGTATGTTTACCCAAGAAGATTTCGATAGACGAAAACAAATGGTTGACGGCGTTATAAACACACCACCTCTAGCAACCGAGACCACCTTCGCAGAAAATGGTTTTTGGCTTAATATCTTTATTAGCTATAGATTTATTCGTGTTTCTAGAACAGATTCGATCAGTCTCCACGTTATGAACAAAGGACTGGAGGCAGGCTACTATCTGGACAGTAACGTGGAAATGAAATCGCTAGAACAATCTATAAGACAAATCATGCTAAAGCATTTCTCAAAACAGTTTTCAGAATGGAAGCTGCATCCTGATTTGAAGCCGGAGTTCGACTCGGATTACCTAAAACGTTTTTAGAAAAAGTTGGGATCTTTTAACGAATTTATTGATTGTGAGAAAGGCGGCTATCAGCTGGGTGGTGGCCATGTAGCAGCGGGCCAATTTGTCATAACGGGTGGTGAATCGGCGGAAGTTTTTCATCTTGTTGATGAGCCGTTCGACTTCATTGCGTTTGCGATAGATCTTCCTCCTGAGTGGCACGGGCTCCAGACGGTTGGATTTTGAGGGGATGACCGCCTCCTTGGCTTTGGTCGCGATAAGTTTCCGAATCGCATTACCTTCATAAGCCTTGTCGGCTACGACCCGCTCAAACCCTTTGGCCTCCAGGGATTGTTCGAAAGTCTGGGCGAAGTTTGCGACTGTCGTGAACTTGGCCTGAACTCAGAACCAGCCCCAAAGCATGGGATTCATCTTGGGCGGCCAGATGCACCTTGGTGCTTAGCCCGGCGGTGCTCCGGCAGGGTGTTTGGCCAGTTTGACCAAGGGCTCTAACTCTTTCCATATCTTGTCGGTAATCAATAATCGATCTTCCATCCAAAAGCATATCGCTCATCTTATCGTCATTGTACAGATAATTCGTTAACAGGTCCTAGAAAGCCGGACAACTGCACACTTTAAAAACGGAAACGAATCCCCACATTGGTTGGTGCTTCTTTCATTTCCCAAGATCGCAAATGCAGGTCGTTATCGATGTCGTAGTCATCAAAAATCAACTCCACCCTTTTATCCACAGCCAAGGCCCGCTGGAGTTCCCAACGCATTACCTTACCATCCCCGTCCTTATCCATCTGATCAAAGCTCAATTCCAAGTGGGGACGACTCAGGCCTCGCGCTGGTTTTTGAAAAATATGAGAGCGGGCCTCCTCCTCTGAAATAGAGGCATCTGCATCCTCATCAACCTGACTTAGAATATCTCTGACCAAAAATTGAATCCACTCCTGCCGACTCAGCGTATCATCCGCCACCAGCCGGAATGTCCCGCAGATCAAAATCAAAATAATCAGCATCTTCCTCATATTCGCTCCTTCACCGAATTAAACTTCAAACAGGTCCGAAAAAAAAGCTATTTTCCTCTCTTCCTGTTGTTCAAGAATTTTGTGAATATGTCTTAGATCATTATAACGAGTTTTACATAGAATTTTAGATTTATGGAGACTTTCGCAAGGAATATGAAACCATTCTTAAAGAGATTAGCGACTAACAAGCCCATACATTCAACGGATTAAACGCTTCGCGTTCCAGTCGTCACTGACGGGCGACTTTAGACAGAATTATGAAGTTTAGCATTCTATTCATCGTCCTATCATCGGTTGCTTCGAGCGCAGAATCCATACGAATAGAAGGTAGCGACGCTTTAGGTGCCAAGCTTGTCCCCTTGTTGTCTCATCTCTACCAGAAGAGCAATCCCGACACTACTTTCACCATTACCGCCAACGGCTCGCAAGCTGCATTTACCGCATTAATCGACAAGAAAGCCGAAATAGAAATGCGTTACGCGTGTGGCTACTGACCGACGTTCGCTAAGAATATGAACCCACAGATTCAACAGAGCCTTGATCCCAACGACCCCTATCAAAGCTACATTTTTCTCCTGCTAGATGTGTTCTGCTACAAGTGTAATGCGCATCTCGATATACTGCCAGAGTTAGGAGAAGAATATTCCTGGGATTGGATACGGTCGGCCGCCGACAAGACAAGGAACTCAAACTGGTGGATTGCACCGTTTGTTATCGAAAGTTCTGATCCGATGATTTGTCTTTGCCCAAACTGTAGGGAGATTGAAAATATCGAATCTGGCGGTCCAGCCAACCAAGGTAACGCGCTCGCTTTTGCTCATCCCATTCGAGCGGTTGCTGACAGCGAACGTCCGCAATGAGAATGACTCTTCCATCGCTACTCGAATCGTTAACTAACGATGAGCGTGAGTTCATTGCCGAACTGGACTATGGAAATGACGCGGATCAGCACCGTTGCGCTTTAGACGAAGTGATCGCCTCCAACGGGATAGTCGATTTCAAGTCGCAGGGATACTGGCATCCATACGAGGTCATCGAACTCGGAAAGAACTGGCTACAGGTGGGACATGAAGGGGAATACGCTGCATGTCTGGGCATCGTCTTGAAGAACATCGAGATTGGAAGCGACCAGTCGAATGATTTGGAGTGGATCATTGAGAATCAGACGAATTCGATTTCACAACTACCTTCGGAGCTGCAAGCGATGATTACGGAACTCAGCGACAACATCATCAACAATGCGAACAAGGCGGTGCACTCAACAGCTATCCGTCCGGCGCTGCCGGACCTCCTGCTTCCTCGCTTCGCTCGGGGCAGGAGTCGCGCCACGGGCAGCCATCGGTGATCGCCGACGTTCGGCAGAAACAAAAGCCCTGATTGCCATCTTTTCGGGTATTGATAGAATCTTTCGATGGGACTATCTTACTGTATGCTCACGCTCAAAAACCCTCGAAAACCTGAGAGAGAACCAATTGAAGTTCAAGCTCTTGCGGATACAGGTGCCGTATTTTTGATGATTCCCGAGCATATTCGTCTGCAGCTTGATTTGGAAGGTGAAGGAAAAAAAGAAGTAACCCTGGCTGACGGGACAAGAAAAATGGTCCCTTACGTCGGCCCCATTGAAACCAGATTTAAAAATCGGGTTGCCTATGTCGGAGCTATTGTGATGGGTGACGAGGTTCTTCTTGGCGCAATACCCATGGAAGATATGGATTTGGTCGTTCTTCCACAGCAGCGCAAGGTGGACGTCAACCCTCTCAACCCCAATTATGCTGCAGCATTAGCAAATGAGAGCCATGCCGAACCCTGGCGCTGCACCCAACGCTCACCCGTCCGGCAGTTACCGGACCTCCTGCTGTCGCTTCGCTCCTGGCAGCAACCGCGCCACGGTCGAGCCGTGGCTGACCTTGGA
>JAAUTS010000051.1 GCA_012031345.1 Blastochloris sp.
GGGGGAGAAGTTGACGGCGGATGAGATTATCCGGGAGAAGTATCGGGGGATCCGTCCGGCTCCGGGATATCCGGCTTGTCCGGATCATACGGAGAAGCCCAAGTTGTTCGGATTGGTTCGGGGGTGACAGAGCGGACGGGGATTCGTTTGACGGAGCAATGTGCGATGACTCCGGCCAGTTCGGTTTCCGGCTTGTATTTCAGTCATCCTGAGTCGAGGTATTTTGCGGTGGGCAAGATCTTGAAGGATCAGGTGGAAGACTACGCGCGGCGTAAGGGGGATGGCGGTGGCGGAGGTGGAGAAATGGTTGGGGACCTAACCTTGGGTATTGAGGGCTGGGTAAGGGCAGTCCGTCTTGAATGCGACTAAGCTATATTATGCAGATATGAGTAAAAACATTTGACGTTACCGGGGGTGCTGGCTTAACTCATAAGATGAAGCACAAGTCACTAGCTGTCTGTCTCTTAGCGTATCTAAGCGTCGGGTTATGGTGCCAAAATCTTGGGGCGGCGGATTCGGATAACATCAAGATTGGGGAGATCACAGTGGAGCAGGTGCCCATGCCCAAGGAGATCAATCGGGGTGGCGGGAATAAGGTGTTGGATGAAGACTGGCATGTGATTGAGGTCAAATTCAGCACAAATGAGGAATTGACGGATGAGATCCAGGTGAAGTTCTTCTTGGAGGCGTTTGACAGTAAAAAAGAGGATCAGTTTGTCATATTGACCTCGGAAGTGACCTTTATCAATGTGCCCAAAGGGGAGAACCATGTGGCCACAGCATATCTGGCACCGGGATCCTTGCTGCGTTATGTGGGCAAAAAAGCAAGGACTTGAAGAAGAACAACGTGCATGTGGATGTTTTTGAAAACGGCAGGATGGCGGCCCAGAAGGATAAAAATCCGGACGAAGCGAATTGGTACACCACGGCGGCCCAGTTAAATTCGATTTTGATCAATCTGGTGGATTCACCGTTCTGGCCCTTTGAAGCCAGGCGCTTCAATCAGATCAAATCGAAGAATTAAACATTTTTTACGATTGGAACCCCTGCCTTGGCCTCCATAAAAAACTTGTCGCGATTGATCTTGGATCGAGCACGCTGAAGCTGGCGGTTTTCCAGGTGGCGCAGGGTTCGCTGCAATTGTTGGATTACGACATACGCGAGTTGGGTCTGGATCCGAACAAAGAGCAAGATCGCTTCCCTTTTATTGCCGACACCTTGCAGGCGGTTTTGGCGGAGAAGGGGATCAAGGGAGGGACGGCCTATTGTTCTATATCCGGGCACTTTGTGTTCACGCGCTTTGTCAAGCTACCTCCGGTGGCGGCAGATCAGATTGATCAGATGGTGGTGTTTGAAGCGCAGCAGAACGTGCCATTTCCGATCAACGAAGTGGTTTGGGATTATCAGTTGCTGGGGGGAGCGGGAGCGAAGGAGGTTGAGGCGGTCATCGTGGCGGTGAAGAGTGATTTGGTGGAGCAGGCGTATTCCGCCTTCAGCATGCACAAGCTGGAGTTGGAGACGGTGGACGTGGCGCCGTTGGCACTGGTCAATGCCTACCGTTACAATTATCCGGATTTACAGATTGTGTGCTGTTGATCGACATTGGGGCCAAGAGCACCAACCTGGTTTTTATCGAGGGGGACAAGGTGTTTTGCCGGGTCATCCCGATAGGGGGCCACATGATTTCCCAGAATATTTCCAATGAATTCCAGGAGCCGTATGTGGCGGCGGAGTTGTTGAAAAAGGGGAAAGGGTTTGTGGGATTGGGCGGGGCCTATGCGGATCCTGAGGATCAGGCAGCGGCGCGAATTTCCAAGCTGGCCCGGAGCGTGTTTTCGCGTCTTCATGCCGAGATCAGCCGCTCGATCAGTTTTTATCGCAACCAACAAAATGGGATGCCGCCCAAGATGGTGTTGCTGGCGGGTGGTGCGGCAGCGATGCCTTATGTGGATCTTTTCTTCAAGGAAAAGTTGAGTCTTCCGGTGGAGTTTTCAATCCGTTGAAGACGGTGGGGTGGCTCCGAATTTGGATCGTAAGAAAATGGCGGCGGAAGCCTTCTTGCTTGGCACAGTGACGGGCTTGGGGCTGCGGGCCATGGAGAACGTTCCGGTGGAGGTGAATCTGGTGCCTTTATCCGTGCAGGAGCAGGGGAGAAAGAAAGGCCAGCTTCCGTATCTGGCTACGGCTGTTGTCGTTTGGATTTTGTTGTTTGTGTTGGCCTCGGGAGCCTTTTGGTGGAAGTTATCGACAGTCTCCGCCACGGTAGAGCAGTTGCAGTCGGATCTGTCCAACAAACAGGCGCTGAGTGCGGCCATTGACCGTTCCGCGCGGGAAGTGGCTAAGGACAAGGAGCGCATGGATGGCTACGAGCGGTTGATGGATCAGCGGGATTTTTGGCCAACCCTGATGGAGACCCTGATCAAGACGGTTTCGAATTATACCGGACTTTGGGTGAGTCAGGTGGATTTGAGTTTCAATGGAAATCCAGTGGAAGTGATTCCGACCAATCTGATCAAGCCTCCGGCTGCGGCCACTCCACCTCCACGCGGCAATCGGGCCGGGGCGGCTGCACCTGCGCGGGCGAGTGCCAACGCGGCCATGCCGGAACATCTGAATCTGGCACCCAAGGGCACGGAGTTGAACATCCGTGGTTTCTATGAAGCGACGCAGCCTTTTGACATGTTGAATCAGTTTGTGGAGGATCTGAAAAAAACCGAGAAGTTTGAGACGGTTGAAATCATATCGAGGGAGAGTTTGAACAACGATCAGGTGGCTCTGCAGTTTTTTATCCGGGCTGTTTTCAAAGAAAATCAACAACCGGATCTGCTGCCATGAAGCAACTTCCCAAACATATTCTGGTGGTCTTGATTCTCCTGGTGGTGATCGGACTTTTGGGAGGGGGGGCCTGGTATTGGACTTCCAGCCAATTGACGGAGAAGCTGGCGGAAAAAGGGGCTTTGGAAGGACAAATCAAAGCGGTGGAGGTGAAGGGCATTTTCCCGAACACGCAGAATAAGAAGAGTCTGGAGGAGCAGTCGAAGAAGTTGAATGAGTTGTTGGAGGGGCTCCAGCCCCAGTTGCAGCAACGGATGGATCTGTTTAAAGAAGTTCGCAGCATCGATCCAGATGCGGGGACGATGCGTGGGCTGCCCCCGGACGGCTGGAAGAAATTGTTTGAAGAGAAGAGGTTGCAATTGAGGAAGATGGCGGCGGAGAAAAACATCAGCCTGCCGGATGATTACAATTTCGGGTTCAGCTCCTATGTGTTGGCTGCTCCACGTGCCGAGCATACGTTGGATCTGGGGATTCAGTTGTTGACGGTGGAGGAGATGGTCAAGGTTTTGGCCCAGGCCGGGGTGGATAATATCCAATCCATCAAACGGGCCATGGTGGAAGACACACGAACGGGATCGGGGGGAGGGGCTGGAGCGGTCAGCGCGGAGGGCTTGAATGCCAAGGTGGCGATGGGCACGCAGAATACTTATCGGGCCATGCCGTTTGAGTTGGCTTTCAAGACCGACCCGGAAACCTTGGTGGCGGTGTTGAATAAATTGGGAGCTTCCCCCCATTTATTTATCACCCGTTTTGTCTATATTGAGAATGAAAAGTCTTCCGTTCCCAAACGCTCGGAGATCACGGCGGCGGCATCGACACCGGAGACGGCCCAGAAAACCTTGATAGCGGTGGCGGGGCAGGAAAAGGTGAACGTTCGCATCCGCTTGGATCTGATTGACTTTCTGCCGCCCACAAAAGAGGTGAAGGGAGCCAAAGCCAAGTAGGGAGCTGAGCTTCCGCGATTGTTGCCATGAAAAACATCAAATTTCAGCTTGAGCATGTCGTTCTGACCGTGGTTCTGGCGGTTTTTGGACTGGGTCTGGCGTATCTGGCCATGAGTCTTCCCGAAAAAGAGAGCCTGGTCCCGACGACTCTGGGGAAATCCCCCGCCAAAATACCCTTTGAGACGTTGGAAACTGTGGCGGAGCGAGTGCAGAAGCCTTTGAACATTGAGCAGCCTGGGGAAGGCAAGCCCGTCTTTGTTTCGCGCATGGTGGTTTTTTATCCCAAGAGTGGTGAGATTGAGGCGCTGGACAAGGATAAGCTGTTGCCTGGACCGGAGATCACGGCGGCCTGGCTGCTGCGATATAATTTATCAATTGAGGATGTCAATGTGGGATCGCAGGACCCGGATGGAGACGGGTTTAGCAATAAGGAAGAATTCGACTACAAACCCCAGACCAATCCGATCAACAAGGAAAGTCATCCGCCCATCATTGCCAAGTTGCGGGTGAAAAAATTTAATCCCGTCAATTTCGACATTGAGTTCAAGGGCCGGGTGCAGGGAGCAGACGGCCTGCAGTTTCAGGTCAAATTCAAAAACGCCTCCAAATTGTTTCGAACAGGGGATCGGATCGAGGACTACAAGATCGGGGAATATCGGGAAAAAATTATTGAAGAATATATTGAGGCCATCAAGACAACGGTTAAACGGGATGTGTCTGAGCTGGACATCACCTTTCTTAAGCTGAATCAGACCATTACTTTGGTCTTGAATCAAAGACAGATTTCAGATGAAAGCACGGTGGAGTTCGTGCTGCGGGTGCCGGGAGGCAAGGTGGAGCCTGCGGTGGTCAAACGGGGTGACAGTTTCAAAGTGCGGGATAAAACCTATCAAGTCCTCAAAGCCTCGGCGGAGGGGGCAGTCATCCGGGACCTCGAAGAAAAGGACCCGAACGTAACGATTACGATTCCCATGATGAAATGAATTCTAGTTGCTATTGGAACTTTTAAACTGCTTGACCTTTGATTTTACGGCAATATACATAAAAATAAGTGGGACAACCTATGATAATCTTTAGTTCAGTGAATTGTTACTTCCGGCTGATTTTGGCTGCCATGGTGCTTGGCCTGTTATTTTCTCAAGTGAGTCATGGTCAAGAGGCGGCAGCGGATGCTACGGAAACTGCGGCCCCGGCTGAAGTGGCGGAAAAAGTCGAATTGGAGACGGTTAGACGTCTGGAAAAAAGCTTGTTACAGAACAAACAACTGGATGAGGGTGACAAATTATTTGCGGCAGGAGATTTGAAGTCAGCTCGGGAACGTTACAAAGGTGTGATGGAAGCGACCATGGATGATATCGCCTTTCTCCAGGCTAATTTGGTGGCGACCAAAGGGGTAGCCAAAGTTGCGGCGGCTCAGGGCGCACAGGCGGAAAGAGAGAAAAATTTTCAATTAGCGCGAAATTTCTACGAAGAGGCTCTGAGTTTGCAGCCCAACAATCTGGGTTATCAAGCGGCATTGGATCGGGTGAGAGGACAGTCCAAGACGTTGCAGGAAAAATACCCAGGTAACAGTGCCGTCACCCCTGAGTTAGAGAACAAGGTAAACTCAATTCAGAAGTTGATGTTTGAGGGAGACGCCTTTGTCGAGACTGGACAATACAAGCGGGCGATTGGGCGTTACCAGCAGGTTTTGTTGATTGACCAATACAATGACAATGCGAGGAAAAGGATAGAGAAGGTGAACAAGTTGATCTATCAGGCGGCATCGGAGCGTCGCAAAGTCACCAAAGAGCGTGCTCTGGGGGATACGGAGAGACAGTGGCAAACCAAACCTGTGGATCGGGCCAAGACGGCACAAGTCCGAACGGAGAATCAGACCCAATCCAGCTCGGCCCTTTTGCTGCAAAAATTGGAGTCCATCATCATTCCGGAAATCAAATTTACGGAAGTGGACATCGAAGACGCGGTGGACTTTTTGAGAACTCAGAGTGTGGCGTTGGATACTGAGGAGACGGACCCGGACAAGAAAGGGGTTAACATTATTCTCAAGCCAGAAGCCACCATCAGCCCGACAGCGGCGACGGCGGAGGGAGCGCCAGCGGCTGCTCCGGTCAGCCGGACCTTGACGATCAACTTAAGCAAAGTGCCTTTACTTTCTGTTTTGGATTTTATCAAGAGCCTGACTGGCTTACAGTATAAGGTGGAGGAGCATGGTGTTTTCCTGTTTCCCATCACAGAAAGCAGTGACGTGATGACTGTTCGGAGTTATTCGGTCTCACCCACCTTCTTCCCGCCTACCGTGCGCCTTTCCCCGACAACTACGGGTGATTTAACCTCGAGGACGGTTGAAATTGCCACTGTGCCCGTGCAGAAGGAGTTGGAGAGCAAGGGGATCAAATTTACCTCGGGTGCTCGGCAGCTTATCTGCCCAAGACGGCCAAATTGGTGGTGTATAACACTCTGGAGCAATTGAATCGAATCGATCAGTTGGTGGCCTCGGACATCAAGGTGACCACCCAAGTGGAAATCGAGGCCAAGTTTCTGGAGTTTTCCGAAGATAAACTTAAGGAATTCAGTGCAAACTTCAGGGCTTTTGGCAGCAGCAATGCGCCCTTGGCTCCGTTTCTTAATAACTTTCCCAATCTGCCTGGGGGGGACATCGACCCAATCACCCCAGGGGTGCAATATCAGACAGGGATTAATGCCGGGGGGGGCACTCCAAATTTTGACAACTTTTTCCCTGGGCCGACTTTTCCTGGGGAGGGTAAGATTTCCGGGACGACCGCGCTAAGGAGCTTTCCCGGCTTGAACTCCAACCAGTTGGACGGTCTGCTAGGAGTAGGTGCGAACCGGGCTCCCAACCAAGTTGGATTCAGTGCCATCCTAGCCGGATCTCGAGTGGAGTTCCTGATTTCAGCTTTGGAAAGTGCCTTAGGAGGCGATTTGATGTCAGCACCGAAAATCACAGTGGTCAATGGGCAGAAGTCCAAAATTCGAGTGGCCCGTGAGTTGATTTATCCCACAGAATATGACCCACCAGAACTAGCCCAAGCTGGAGGAGAAGAATCGGTGTCTGTATCCATCGCGGTGCCTTCGAACCCGACTGGGTTTGAGACCAGGGATATTGGGGTAACCCTAGAGGTCAAGGCCAATGCCACAGCTGATCGGCGGATTGACCTCGAACTCAAACCGGAGGTGGTTGAATTTCAAGGGTTCATCAATTACGGAACGGATGTTACTCAAAGTCAAACCGTGCCTGTGACTGATCTTTTGGGCAATCCGGCTGGAGCACGGACCCTGACCAGAACGCTGGCGGAAGGCGTAGCCCTAACTCCGGTCTTTTCCAATCGAAGCCTGACAACCAAACTTCAGGTCATCGACGGACAAACGGTGGTGATGGGCGGATTCATTCGTGACGACAGGCAGCAATTTGATGACAAGGTGCCTGTTTTGGGTGATATCCCCCTCTTGGGCAGGCTCTTCCGGAGCAAGGTGGACAGGTCGATAAAGAGAAATCTGATCATGTTCATCACAGCCAGAATGATACGTCCTGACGGCACTCCAGAGTTTCTAAACGAACAGGAGAAGGATCTTCTTGAGCTGAGCCTAACTCCATTGGGCGGGTTGGAAGAAAGACCATTCTAGAAATGCGAGTTGTTATGAAAATGAAGCATAAAAATAGTTTAAGAGTTTTTCTCCTGCATTTCTCGCTGGCAGCCACCATGTTGCTGGACTTGCAGTATGCGGCAGCACAAAGTTCAGCGGATGAGATCATGCAAAAAGAGGTGATCCGTAGAAATGAACTTCTCTTGCGGGCAAACAAGGCCATGTCGGAGGCTGAAGCTCTGATTCAGTTGGGTAAGGATGAAGAAGCGAGGAAGAAAATTGACGAGACCCTGGCCACGGTTCCGCCTTCGGGGGACGGTAAAGCTGTCTATGAGCGTGCATCCGGGATTCGTTCCATTCTGGAAGCCCGGGCGGCGGAGAGGCGATTCGCGGCCAAAGATTATTTTGGAGCGAGAGAGAGTGCGCTGAAGGCATTGGAATTCAGTTCTGGCAACAAGGCAGCGGCCACCGTTCTGGATAAGTCGAACAAAGCTTTGGGCATTCCTGCGGGATCGGATCGACCGAGCAATCCTTCGGTGGATCCTAAATTGTCTCCAACCTGAACAAGGTGGAGGAGAACATCAAACTGGCGAGAGACTTCATTTCCACGGGAAATTATGAAGAGGCGGATAAGAGGCTGAAGGCAGCTCTGGCCATCGATCCCTACAACAAAGCTGCTGCCATTGAGCAGAAAAAGTTGATGACCAAAATCAGGAAGAGCAATGAAATCGCCACGCAATCCAGTCGTCAGGAAAAACTGACCCAAGTCAGAGAAGGTTGGATGGAAGTTTACAAGCCGGAAGGGATTCTGGACCAGAATCAAGGGGCAGCGGTGGTTGTGCGAGGTCGGCCCAACTTTGCTCTAAGCCAGAAACTGCAAAGCATCATCATTCCAGAAGTGTCTTTCAGCAACGCCAGCATCAAAGATGCGGTTGATTTTCTTACCATCAAGTCCCGTGAGCAGGATCCCACGGGGGTGGGTATCAACTTTCTCATCCGCAATGACAAGGCACGGGAAGAGGCAAAAAACTTCAACTTAAAGTTGAAGAATGTTCCTGCGGCGGAAGTTTTGCGTTACGTGTGTGCTTTGGCTGGTGTGAAGTCCAAGGTGGAAGAATTTGCCGTGTTTATTGTTCCCTTGAGTGAAACGGATCAGGTGTTGGTGTCACGGGAGTTTCCTGTGAGGGAAAGTTTTTTTGATGTGGAAGGGCTGGAGGCAACAGATGGTGCAGCCACTCCCAATCGGAGAAGAACTCCGGGAGGCACAACGACCACAGCTCAGCCGACGGACCCGATCAAGGAGGCTTTACAGGCGCGAGGAGTCCGCTTCCCAGATGGTGCCACTGCAATCTATAACAACAGCACGGGAATTTTGACGGTGAGAAATACCCAGGATCAGATTGACTTGGTAGAGGAGCTTGTGACAGAGAACCAAGGTGAAGCCTTGCTGGTGCGAATCGAGACCAAATTGGTTGAAATCAGGCAGAAAGATTTGGACTCGCTGTCTTTCAATTACAATCTTGCTGGAAGCTCGTCCACCTTCACCGGAGGGGGGTCCCAGTTCAACGCGGGAAGCATAGCGGCGGGAACCAATTTGCTGGGTGCCCAAGGCATACTTGAGACAGATGGAATCAACAGAATTATTAATGTTGACCCAGCCATCGGATCGGCTTCGCGTCCCAGCGCGATATTAAGCACGCCTAATCGTTTTGGCATCAGTGGTCTTTTGGATGGAAATGCGTTTGCGGCTCTTATGGAATCTTTATCACAGAAAGAAAGCACGGACTTGGTCACAGCCCCTTCGTTACTTGTGAATGACGGGTCTCAAGGAACAGTCGAAGTGGCTCGTGAGTTTTTTTATCCAACGGAATTTGACCAAGCGCAGGCTTCGGTTGAAATTTCTGATGATACGGCAACATTTGGCCTTTTGCAGCGGAGGGTCACCATTGTTCCTTCGTGGCCAACTTCATTCGAAAAACGAAATGTGGGTGTCACTCTGAATGTGCAACCGAGAGTGACCGTGGATCGCAAGAGAGTCTATTTGGTTATCAAACCGGATGTGGTTGAATTTGACGGGTTCATCAATTATGGAGCGCGCATTTTTGGTGATCCTGACATTGACGCCGATGGTGTTCCACTGGGTGCAGCTCCTGTATTAAACGAGAATGTGATCAATCAACCTGTCTTTTCCATCCGAACGGTGGAAAATGCACAAATGGAGATTCAAGATGGCTACACCATGGTGCTGGGAGGCTTGATCAGGGAAGACATCTCCACCGTAGAAGACAAGGTGCCAATTTTGGGAGATATTCCATGGGTAGGACGTCTTTTCCGCAGCAAGGCGGAGCAGGCAGTGAAGAACAATTTATTGATTTTTGTGACTGTCCGTATTCTGCGTCCTGATGGAGAGCCGTTTAATGTGGAAACGGCCACCGCCCTGAAATAGTCGGCGGTTGTTCCTTCTGAAATCGATGGAGGAGCTGGTGAGTAATCCAATGGATAGCTCCCGCTTTCTTGATCTGCGGAATCAGGCTTCCCTTGTCAGTTTTACATCCAGTTGAATCTGGGCTTTGAGCGCGTCCAGATTTTCGAAACGTTGTTCGGGGCGCAGGAATCGTTGCGGAATCAGTTCGATCTCAGAGTCGTAAAGGTTTTCGGAAAAATCCAATAAATGGGCTTCGACACTGGGGAGGGTTGTGTTGTTGGGACCGAGGGTGGGGCGGAGTCCGATGTTGATGGCAGCCGCGTAGCTGCGGCCTGAGGGAAGTAGTGCCTGACCTGCGTAAACGCCGAGAGGAAGCAGGATTCCATCTTCCGTTTGGAGATTGGCGGTGGGAAAACCGAGTTGCGAGCCGAGATGTTGGCCAGGCATGACTGTGCCCCAGAGGCTGTAGGGACGGCCCAGAAGTGAGGCGGCGGCGGAGCAATCTCCCATTTCTAGCTGTCGGCGGATGAGGCTGCTGCTGATGATTTGGTCCTGGCTCTTGAGTGAGGGGATGACCTGGGCTGTGATGCCGAACTTTTGAGCCCAGGATTGGAGAAAGTCGGGATTGCCCTGACGCTGGTGGCCGAAGTGAAAATTTTGGCCCACGCGGATGGAGCGGAGCTTGGGAAAAGCGGCGCGAAGAGATTCGAGAAAATCGAGGGCGCTCTGTCGTGAGACTTCCAGATTAAAAGGCAGCAGGATGACGTGGTGCAGTCCCAGGGCTTTGAGTAAACGCAGCTTGTGAGGTTGGCCTGTGATCAGGATGATTTTTTTGGCAGGAGATAAAATGGACTGAGGATGTTGTTGGAAACTCAGAAGGGCACTGTGTTGAAGCTCCTGGGGCGAACGTGGACCGCGCAGGACTTCCTGATGTCCGAGATGCACCCCATCAAAAAACCCCAGAGCCAATTCCCGGATTTCGGCGGCGCGGGAGGCTGCGTCCAGGCTGTGATGAAGATTCATGGAAGGCGCGTTCTGGCGGATTAAGGCAGGCCGGGACTGAGTTGACTCGCGGTTATTGGCGTCGGATCTGTGAGACTTGAGCCAGGGTGAGGATGTGTTGGGCCAGGTCACCAGGATGGGTGTAGTGGTCGAGTTGATCCATGCTTAGAGCTTGGCTCAGGTTAAAGTTGCCTGAACGGGTTCGGGTCAATTGACTGAGGTGTCCGCCACAGCCGAGCCGGGCACCGATGTCATGACAGTAGGTGCGGACATAAAATCCTTTGCTGCACTTGAGGGTGAAGCGGATGCTGGGCAGGTTTTGTTCCAGAATTTGATAATAAAAAACGTGAACCAGGCGGGGTTCGCGTTCGACGGATTTACCTTGGCGCGCGAGTTTGTAGAGGGGAACGCCGTCTTTTTTTAGTGCGGAGACCATGGGGGGCAGTTGATAGAAGTCTCCCTTGAAAGCGTCGAAGGCGGCGATGATTTCCTCTTGGCTGAAGGGAGGCACGTCCTTTTTTTCCAGCACGAGGCCCTGCGCGTCCTGACTGTCCGTGCTTTCCCCCAGCTTGAGGGTGCCTTGGTATTCTTTGTCTTCGGCCATGAGCAGATCCTGGACCTTGGTGGCCTTGCCAAGAACGAGCATGAGGAGTCCGGTGGCCATGGGGTCGAGGGTGCCGCAGTGCCCCACCTTTTTGAATTTAAAGCGACGCCGGATGTGGTCCACGACATCGTGGGAGGTGCAGCCGGAGGGTTTGTCGATGAGTAGAACGCCGTCGAGGGAGGTTTCCATGGGGGAGATGATGTGGGTGGGGAGGAAGGATGGAAGGCAAATGTTAGGAGTTGAGCGCGCGTCGGAGTTCCTGCAGAACTTTTTCCTGATTGATTTGGGACTGGGAGGGGAAGTTGATGCCAGCGGCACCCGGATGTCCCCCACCTCCGAAGCTGGAGGCAATCTGGCTGACGTTGATACGGCCTTTGGAACGAAGGCTGACTTTGAGGGAGCCGTCCCGTTTGTGTTCAAAAAGTGCGCCGAGCTGGATGCTGTCCACGAGCAGAGAGCTTTCCACGATTCCTTCGGTGTCCTCGGGTTTGGCGGAGCTTTGTTCGAACATTTCTGGGGTGAGCGTGTAGTAGGCCAAGGAGTCGTTACATTCTGTGACGAGTGAGGCGTAGGCCAGACGGAGCAGGGCGAAGCGTTCGCGGGACATGGATTGGTAGCAGAGACGGGAGAGTTCGGCAGAGTCGGCACCTGCCTCCAAGAGGGCGGCGGCTTGATGGAAGGTCTGGGCTGTGGTGCCGCGATAGCGGAAGGAGCCAGTATCTGTGCTGAGTCCGACAAAGAGGCAACTGGCGGCCTGGGTGGAGAGGGGCCAACCCGCGACTGCGGCCAGTTCCTGAACCAGCGCGGCGGTGGCGGGCAGGTCAGGGCGGATCAGGTTATGTCGTGCGTAGCTGGTGTTGCTGACATGATGATCCAGGTTGAAGTCAACCTGGCGTCCCCAGGAGTTAAAGGTGGGACCCAAACGCTCCTGTGTGGAAGTGTCGAGGCTAACGATGAGGTCGGCGGGTGAGGCTTCTTTCGGCGTGCGTTGAATTTGTTCGGAACCGGGAAGGAAGGCATACATGGGCACAAGTCCATCCTCATTGTAAACGAGGGTTTCCACTCCTTGCTGTTGGAGAAGATGGGCCAGTCCGAGGGAGCTGCCGTAGGCGTCTCCGTCGGGTCGGAGATGACAAAGGAGAATGACACGACGGGCGGTGGCGAGGGAGTGTGCGATATCGGGAATGGAAGGGCAATCTGGCATGGTGGAAAGCTTTCAAAGCTAAGGAATGGCTGGGGTGCTGTCAGCAACGAATTCAGGGACTCTCATCAAAGGGTTGGAGAAGAGGAAGCTGCGAAGTTCAGGGTGTTGTGGTGTCCCCGGAAACTTCATTTGTTCACCACGTGGAAGGAGAACCAGGTCAGCCACCAGGAATTTGGGGTGAGCTGTGCCAGAAAAAGCGCAGAGCGACTCCGCCGATATGAATGGTGTCGCCTTCATTCAATTCCACCGGATTGATGACGCGCTGGCCATTGACGAAGGTGCCGTTGAGAGAGTGTTGATCCGTCACGACCAAGCGTTGGCCGCGCACCTCGAAGTCGCAGTGGATGGAGGAGACGGCATCCACGGGCAGACAAAGGTCGTTGTGTGGAGCCCGGCCCACACTGGTTTTGGTGGGTTTTAAGACATGCGTGATGGCTTCCCCCAAGGCATCGAACTGGATTAATTTGGGTGCCTGAAGTGTCAGGGCACTGCTGCTGACGGGGTGGGCCACGGGGGGGCTTAGGCGACGTGTGCGGGTGGTTTCGTCCGAGCGTCGGGCGGCTTCCATCAACAACTGTTCGGAGTTCTGATGGATGCTGCGTTCTGGTGGCTTGACCCCTTCTAGCAAGGTGGCGTCGCCTGTCTCAGATTCCAACATTTGTAAACGGCCTCTTCACCCGTGCGCTTGAGGAACTCGGCGTGATGCAGGCGTCCATCCAAGAGCCAGAGTTTGCCGTCATCACCTCCCCGACGGAAAAGGATACAACCCGTGCGTTCGGAGATGATGCAGAGATGAAGTATTTCGGCTAATTTCATAACGACGGAAGTAACAGAGATACGTTGTCCTAAGAGTGGCGTCAAGAGGTGATGCAGAAGAGGCGGTAGGGGGTGGTGGGAATTGTTTGTGCGAGCTTCGAGAGATGAACTTTTTGTTGCATCTGACGGTGGAATCGGCATTTTGAGGGGGAAACGAGGCGTTACTTTCCCCTTTCAATTTATGGCAGCCAACTTTTTAGGTTTTTTTGGTAAAAAAAAGGATGAAGTCTCTGCAAATCAAGAGACTGCGTCGGAGGAGGCACCAGCTCAAGTGCCCGCCTCCCTAACGCCGCCGAAGCCCAACGCGCCCTTTGCGCCAGGCCGGAAAAAGGTCACCCAACGACTTTCCTTAAAGGGATTGCAAGGAAATGCTCAGGCCACTCCTGATCCCAATAAAATTCAGTTACCGGGTGCAGCAGCACTCTCGGCGGCGGCTACGCCAACTCCGACTGCATCGGTGGATGGAACGGTGGATGTGCCTTTTTCGATAATTTTGTCCTCGATTCCGGTGGAGTTATTGACGGCAGATCATTCGGTGTTGTTGGCGGCGCCTGAGGCGAGGGTGGAAGTGGGATTGCCGCTGGCCCATATTTTGTCCACCATGCCTTCAGGCAAGATTGAGTTTACGGTGGGGGAGTTATCGCAGGCTGTTCCGGAGGGATTTATTCAACCTTTGGAAGCCATAGCTGATTATGTGAACAGTCCGATTGTGTTGCCGCTGGGTCAGGTGGTTAGCCGGATTCCTCCTCACATGTTGACGCTGCGTTCCGATCAGCGTCCGATTGATTCCACAGTGTTGAGTATGCAAGATCCTTTTTCCAAAGAAGCGTTGGAAAAGGCTCAGGCTGAGGCGGCGGCCAAGGCGGCGGAAGCAGCAGCCTTGCAGGCTCCGGCGGGTTTTGCTGAAGCTCTTTCAGCTACAGCGGAAGAAAACGCTCCCGTGGTGGATGAGACGGCTGATGGGGAATATGCTCCGACGCCCAGTTCTGAAGAGCAGGCATCCATGGCTGAACAAGAGCCTGAACCTCCCGCTTTTGACCCCGAATTGGCCGCTGCGGCGGCTGCTGCGGAAGCGGCTTTGGAGGCGGAGCGGGCGGCCATGGCCGGAGTGGAGTTGCCAGGGGCGGAAGATAACCCCGAGATGCCGCCCCGATTTGATTTAGGTTTGCCTGAGGGAGAGAACCTGCCAGAACCGATGACGACCTCGGCGCTCTCAGGAGTGGAGGAAGCGGAACCGATTGATCCGGCTTTGATGGAGTGGGCGAGGAAATTGGCGGAAGAAGAGGCATCCACCCAGCCCGGAGCGGAAGCGGCGGCGGGTCCTATGCCGGAGGAGGAAGTTGAGGCGGAGCCTTTGGTGGAAACGGAGGCTTTGAGCAGTTCGGAAGCTTTCAAATCCTTTTTGGATCAAGTGGAAGACTCCACCCCTCCTGCAGCACCCGCCGCTGTTGAAAAACAAGCTACCGTATTTCCTGAGTCCACGGCTGGCATGTTTGACGTTTTAAATGCTCCCACCCGTCCGATTCCCAAGCCGAAGTCTCCGCCTGCTCCCCCAGCGATCAAGGGTTTCGAAGCGTTCAAGAAAGAATTGGTGCAGACTGAGGAGCCTGCGGTTTTGCCACAGAGCCCAATCCTGAGCCTGAGTTGTCCGCAGTGGTGGAGTCCGCGGAACCGGCAGGATTTAAATCCCCCGAGTCTGTAACGGGACAGGAAAAGCATCCGACTTTCCCCCACCATCAACAAATATCTCGGTCTGGATGATCAGGCGGTGATTACTTTTCAGGACATCATGGTGCAGGTGCGGCGCTGGCCGGGTGTTTCCGGCTGTATCATTGCGGGCAAGGATGGTCTTTCGATCAGTGCCTTGGTGGATGACAGCAACTTTGCCAAATCTCTGGCGGCTTTTGCGCCCAAGATTGTTTCCAGAGTGAATGAGCAATTCACGGACCTGGGGATGCCTGAGGTTCAGGAACTGCATGTTCCCATGGATGATGTGAGCACCTTTCTTTTCCGGGAGGCGGATGTTTACTTCATTGTGCTTTACAAGGAAGCTTCCTTGCCTCACTGGTATAGAAAAGTGATCAAGGCGGTTTTGGAAGAAATTGGTTCCAAACACGTCTGAGATCGGGATGAAACGAATTTATGGCTTTTATCAACTATTCCAAACGGGAGATTCAACTCAAGATTGTGTATTACGGGTGCGCCCTGTGCGGCAAGACCACGAATCTGGTCAAGTTGCATTCCGGGATCAATAGCACCCAGAAGGGCGAGTTGGTTTCCCTGGCCACGGACGCCGACCGCACCTTGTTCTTTGACTTTTTAAGCCTGAACACGCAGACCTTGCCCGGCTTCGATACCCGCTTCCAGCTCTACACCGTGCCGGGTCAGCCAGTTTATAACACCACCCGTCAACTTGTTTTGAAAGGTGTGGATGGTATTGTTTTTGTGGTGGACTCCCACTGGGACAAAATGGAGGAGAACGTCGAATCCTTTGCCAACCTCCAGGAAAACCTGATTGAGAATCACCTGAGTATGGCCCAGATTCCCTACGTTTTGCAGTATAACAAACGGGACATCGAGAATCCCGCGCCTCTCCACTACCTGGAATTTACCTTCAACAACCGGGCGACCCGGGCACTGACCTTTGAGGCCTCCGCCTACAATGGGGAGGGTGTCCTGGAGACTCTCAATGGAGTGGCCCGGCTGCTTTTGGCCAAATATTCCAAGTCCGCTGGTGGCAAGGCCGGTGGCGCAGGAAAACCCGCAGCTTAAGCACGACCAAACAAAGGGCACTGAATTATGACCGGTATCGGAATGCTTTCGGTTGAAGATCAAATGGCGATTGAAAGCCATCTCAAGGATTTCCTCGTCAAATCGGAATCCCAATGGGCCGCGCTTGTAGATCGCGGCGGCAATCTCTTTGCAGAAAACGGAGACATCGGACAGGTGGACTTGATGATCATGTGCGCTCTGGCGGCCGGATCCTTTGCCGCCACCAAGGAATTGGCCAAACGTCTGGGAGAGTCTGAGTTCACGGCCCTGTATCATGAAGGTGCTCACATGAGCATTTTGATGACTTCCCTGCACTTTGATTGTTTGCTCATCACGGTGTTTACGGACAAGACCAACATCGGCCTGGTGCGTTTTTATGCCCAGCAAACGGCGGCGACTCTGAACGAATCCCTCAAGTCCGCCAGTGAAAGTGCGGCCAATGCGGAGCCTTTGCAGGTGGACTCCGAGTTGTCCGGGGAAACCAACATCATCAGCTGATTCCCCGACATGCTTCCGGGTTTGGGTCCCAGATCATGACAGCGGATTTCCAGGCAGGAAGGGCAGGGCCGGGCTTGGAGACGGTGCCGGAGATCAGGGAGAAGGTGAAGCCAGACCCCGGCTGGGCTGTTATCGTCTGGAATGATCATATCAACACCATGACCTATGTGGTGCATGTGTTCCGCAAAGTACTGCACTTCAACAAGACCAAAGCTCATGCCCACATGATGGAAGTCCATGTGCAGGGGAAAAGTTGCGTGGCCCGGGAAAACCGCGAGAAGGCTGAACTTTATTGGGAGCAACTCCAAAGTTACGGATTGCGAACCACCCTGGAAAAGCTTTCCTGACTCATCCTCACAAGCCATGGAAATTTCTAAAAAGGCTTCAGATTTGGTGTTCCGGCTCTTCTCCGGGGAGAGGCTGCTTTTGGAGTCCATTCTGCAGCAGATTACGTTGAGATATCAAAGTCCACTCGATTCCTGGGAAAGCAGCTGGCTGGGGCAATGGATGAATTTGGACGGTGTCGCACCCCAAAAGAGTGGAGGAGACCGGGACTTTTGGCAGCAGCATTGGGAATGGATCCGTTCGGAACGGGAGGAAACCTGTGGACGTTGGCTGAAGGAGTTGTCGCGACTACCTCATGAGTCCGGGGTGCAATGGAAGCTGCCCAGGGAGGAGGTGGAAGTTTTTCTTCAGTGTTTACCAAGGCTTGCATAACTAAGTGATATTTAAGCCTGCCATTTTCCAAAAGGAGTGGATGAGGCTGGGGCGTTTTTGAATGTGTTGCAGATGGCTCCTACCTCGTTTTTTAAGCTCAGCGTGATTGGGCGCGGCATAGTTGCGTAATCCATGCTGCTTGGTATGACCAAAAAGGTATTCGCTGGGATTGAGTTCCGGCGCGTAGGCTGGCAGATATTCCACCGCGATTCGCCCGTCTTGTTCTGCCAGCCAAGCTTTTAAAGCCTTGGCATGATGCAGCCTCAGGTTATCCAAGATGACCAGGATAGGTCCACGATGCTTGCCTTGGAGCCTACTCAGGAACTGGCAAAGCCGCTTTAAGTCAATGGATCCGTCAAAAACCTCAAACTGTAATCTCTTTCTGGAAACAGCGGCCAGGATGCTGGCCTTTTCCATCCCCCCAAATGGAAAATATGGGGGGTATGGCCTCGCCGCGCCCATGTTCGCACCCGATGGGGGCGTGTGCTGAGCCCACTTTCATCTAAAAAGTAGATCACCCGCCTCTGAGCGCGGGCTTTTTTTTAATTCAGGCCAGGTCTTGGTTTTCCACCGGGCAATGGCTTTTTCGTTA
>JAAUTS010000212.1 GCA_012031345.1 Blastochloris sp.
ACTGGCCCAGCACGGACGGCGGCGTAATGGGACCAGGGCAAGTCATAGCGGGGGGAGCTTTGTCGGATGTCCGGGGTCAGGATGAGGCCCCGGATACCGCGGGCTTGCAGGATGCGGTGGAGTCTGCGGGGGTTGCCGGCAGAATCTCCCAACCGGAAGAGTTCCACGGGATAGCCCCGGGCCTCCGCTAGCTTGGAGAGCTGGGCATGGACATCAGCGAAGCTGGGGACGGGGCCGCCCTGAATAAACGCGATGGTCTCGTGGTAGTGCGGGTCTTGAGAACGGCGGAAGGCGCGCATGACTTCCGTGATGCGGGGGTCGGGGATGTGGCCGCGTCGGCGGGCCAGGGCCTGCACCCTGCGCCGGGTTTGGGCAGAAGCTCCGGGCAGCCCGCGCAGAACACGTGACACAGTCATCTTGGAGAGACCAAGTTCCCGGGCGAGAGTTTGGAGAGGGACCCTGGGCATACGTTACAGTAACGTTTGGCCTATCTTGCGTCAAGCTGGGGAACGTGGCTGGATGAGCTTATGAACGAAATCCCGCAGAACGTCCTGATGCCCAGCATGTCTTCCGCGCCGCTGGAGGCGAAAGAAACCGACCTGTGCATTGTCGGGGGAGGCATGTCCGGGGTGTGCGCCGCCATCGCCGCCGCCCGCAACGGGGCGCGGGTCATCCTGGTGCAGGATCGCCCGGTGCTGGGGGGGAATGCTTCCAGTGAAGTGCGGATGTGGATCTGCGGGGCGCTGGGCCGTTTTTACAAGGAATCCGGGTTGCTGGAGGAAATTCAGTTGCTGAACGTCTATCGTAATCCCGGTTTGAAATACAGCATCTGGGACACGGTTCTCTATGAGAAGGTCAGGGCGGAGCCGAACATTGAATTGATCCTGAACGCTGCGGTGTGCGAGGTCAGGACCGAGGCGGAGCGTATCACGGCGGTGAAGGCCTGGCATCTCACCCGGCAGAGATGGTTGGAGATCAAAGCCGCGATCTTCATGGATTGTTCCGGCGATTCCATTTTGCGTTTTTCCGGGGCGCGGTATCGTTGGGGGCGCGAGGGCACGCTGGCTTATGGAGAGGCGCAGGGCCGCGAGATTCCGGATCGCAAGACCATGGGTAACTCACTTTTGTTACAGGCCAGGGAAATCGATCCTGCCCAGCATGTGCCCTTCGTGCCGCCGTTTTTTGCCCGCAAGCTGGGTGAGGATCATCCTCGTGCCAAATTGTTCAAACCGACAGGCGATAACTTTTGGTGGATAGAAATCGGTGGAGAGCAGGACACCATCGCGGATGCGGATGTGATCCGGGATGAGCTTTATTCCATCGCCTACGGAGTGTGGGACTTCATCAAGAACCACCCGGACGGGCGCGGTCATGGCTGGGAGTTGGAGTGGATCGGGGCTTTGCCCGGCAAACGTGAGAACGTGCGTTATGTGGGGGGAACCACCCTGACCCAGCAGGATATTGAGGCGCAGGGGAAGTTTGAAGACACGATCGCCTATGGGGGTTGGACTATGGACGATCATCCGACGCAGGCTTTCGAATATGCGGGAGCGGAGACCACGCATCATGCCGCGCCCTCACCCTACGGTATTCCTTACGGGGTGCTTTACAGTGAGAACATTGAAAACTTGATGGTGGCAGGGAGAAATCTTTCCGCCACCCACATGGCCATGTCCTCCACCCGGGTCATGGGGACCTGTGCTCTGCTGGGACAGGCGGCAGGCACGGCGGCGGCACTGGCTTTGGGTCGGGGATTGTCACCCCGGCAGGTGGCGGCGCATCGCGTGGAGTTGCAGAATCGTTTGATGGATCAGGACCAGTGGTTGCCGGGTTTGCGTCGCGTGTTGCCGGACTTGACCGAAAGAGCGCAGGTGAGTGGGGACAAGGTGTTGGGTGATCTGGCGGCCTTGCGGGATGGGCGGGAGCGACGCCTGCCGGACGGGGATCATTGGGTGCAGGTGGAAGATGGAGGTTTTTGGAATTTCGTTGGTCGGAGGAGGTTTGGTTGGAACGTTTGCGCCTGGTGGTTCACAGCAATCTTCATGATGTGAAGCGGCTGCCTTGTTCTTACCCCAAAAAACCGCACTTGGCCTTGATGCCGGAAGAGATGCCCCGGCACTTGTCCGTGCAGATTTGGGACGGAGCCGCCTGGGTGGAGGTGCAGCGCTGGGAGAACAACCATCGTCGGCTTTTAATTCAGAACTTGGAGGTTCGGACTCAGGCCCTGCGGGTGTTGTTCAGGCAAAGCTGGGGCGGCGAGCGCTCCGGGGTCTTCGCCTGCGAAGTCGGTGCTCCTGATTACAGTATCCCGCCCCAAGCCATGCCCTGGCCCGAGCCTCATTGGACGGGAGAACGACGCGCGGGGGCGTAAGGGGGGAGGGGGAGGGAAGTTGCTGGTTTCGAGTTACTGGGTTCGAGTTTCGAGTTGCTGAAAACTGACTTTCCGTCACGGCGAGGAGTCTCCCGACGCGGCAGCCCAGGGGGTGGGCTCGGAGGGGGGAGGTTACGGTTACTGGTTACTGGTTACTGGTTACTGGTTACTGAAACTGAAAACTAATTCTTGGGCCTTGCATGACCACGTCGCGCTGCTTCTCGTGATGACGGAGGGGCGGGGGCGAAGTTGCTGGTTTCGAATTGGGGACCACTGATAATTGAGGCCTTCCCCTTCCCCTAAACAGGTCTTTCATCATAAAAATAATCTTCGCGTTCCTGGCGTCTTGGCGGTTAACTGAGTTGACCGAATTTGGAACCCGAAAATTTGAAACCTGAACCCTCTTCCCAGCGTTCTTCCACTCTGCGTGACATCGCGGCCCGCACAGGGCTTTCTCTCATGTCCGTGTCTCGTGCCTTGCGCGGTCCTAAGGGGGTGACGGCGGAAACCCGCGAGCGCGTGTTAAAGGCGGCCCAGGAATTGGATTATCGTCCCAACCCCATCCTGTCCGCCCTTTCCTCCTATCGTCAGCGTTTGCATCAGCCCCGGAATTTTTCCCAGATCGCCTTCGTCACCAACTTCAAAACCGAGCTGGGCTGGCAGAAACTGACCTGGGTCAACAATTACTTCCTGGGGGCGCAGGAGCGGGGGCGTCAACTCGGCTACGATGTGGTGAACTTTTGGCTGAAGGAAAATGGCATGAATCAAAGCCGGGCCAGTGAGGTGTTGTATCATCGCGGGATCAAGGGACTGATTCTTCCTCCCTTCCCCCCTGCCCGCACCCGGGCTCACCTGAAATTGGATTGGGACCGATTTTCGAGCGTTGTTTTGGGATACTGGTTGGCCAAGCCGAATCTGCATCTGGTGGCCCAGGATCATCACATGGCCGGGTTGATGGCCTGCCATCAGCTCCGTCGCCTCCGGTTCCGTCGCATTGGTCTGGCCATGTGGGCGGGGAACAGCATTCGTGAGACCCACACCCTGCTCGATGCTTATTATGGTGAGCAGCAGCGTTTTCCTCAGACCGGGAGTTTGCCGCCTTTTCTTTGGCATCACTTTGAGCAGGAGTTCAAACGCTTTCAGGCCTGGTTCAGCCAGCATCAGCCGGATGTGCTTCTGACCAACGGAGCTGGAGAGCTGCCGGGGGCCATTGCCCGACTGTCTAAGGCGGCCTGGCGCAAAACGCCCGTGGCCTACACCGCGCTGGGTGAAAACGACCCGGCTGAATGGCCGGGGGTTCGGCACAACATGAAGATGACGGGATATAAGGCGGTGGATGAACTGCATCTTCTCCTGACCCGTGGGGAGACGGGTATTCCGCAGGGACGCACCTGTAACTTGATTGAGGGGTTCTGGCAGGCGCCGTCGGGGTTTGGGAAGGGGGGCTAGTTTCTAGTTTCTAGTTACTGGTTACTGGTTACTGAAAACTGAAAACTGAAAACTGAAAACTGAAAACTAATTCTTAGACTTGGATCAGCGCGTCGCAGGGCTCCTGGATCATGATGG
>JAAUTS010000052.1 GCA_012031345.1 Blastochloris sp.
AACGCATCAAAACTTGGTCAGAACAATCCTGAGAATTTTTTAAAAGCTTATAAAGCCTGAAATTTTGGATAAATAAGATAGCAACCGCATAGACCATGAATAAAAGCCAAAGTATTCCCATTATAAAAACACGTGTTCTACATTGAAATCCTTCAGGCCCCACAGCTTTTGTGGCACAAACCCTATACTTGCGTCATTCGCAAGAGTAGGAATAGAGACTACTATCATCTGCCAATTTACAGGGGACGACGGAAATGATATTTCCGACCCCAGTATTGATCCATCGATTGCACCCTGCTCTTGCGATTTTGGAATCAAGAGCACAAGGGGAACGAGAAGCACCCCGATCAGAGTAACTCGCAATACTAAAACTCCGATTGCTGAACTTTGTTTGCTCCACCGCTTCGATAACCACAATCCAACACAACAGAGGACAAAAGCCAAAAGCTGCCAGAACAGTAACCCACGACCAATCGTCTCGATTTGACTCCACCAGAATTCCATCTTCATGCTTTCTTCTCTCTTTCGTTGATAAGAGTTCTTATTTGAGCTAATTCTTCTTTCGATAACCTTTCGTGCTTAACCAAATGCATGGCTAATTCAGCCGCGTCTCCATGAAAAATGCGTGAGATAAAGTCTTGTATGACTCCTTGTGTGACCAAGCCCTGATCCACCTTTGGTTTGAATGTGAAAGTTCGTCCCTGGATTTCATGTCCAACCGCCCCCTTTTCCTCCAATTTTCGCAACAGCGTTTGCACCGTACTGTGCGCTATATGCTTTTCACAACTCAACTCCTCCGTAATTTCACGGGCCGTGGCCTGCTTTTTCTCCCAAAGCACTCTCATAATACGCATTTGCACCCGACCTAGCCCTATTTTTTGCATAGTTTATATAAGTAGATTTACCAAGGTAGATTTGCAAGATAAAAATTGGTTTTGCTCCTCCCTTTATTGTTAAGCGGTTTGTTGTGTAGTAATTTTTTACGAAGACACTGACATTCGTAAAATGTAAAAACTCCAAGGTTGAAAAGAACTCAGGGCCAGAAAATTTAAATTTATTAACTTTATTGTATCCTCTTAATTGCCTGCAATTAAGTCCCACTTCGTGATTGCTTCTTTTTCAATTGTTCAGCCTTGAAAAATCCGCGCTCCGGCCCTACATCTCTTCCATGTCCAAATCTGAAATTCTCGGTTACATTCTTGTTTTCAAAGGCGCAGGTCTCATCGGAGGCATGGCCACCTTCCTCGGACTGGCCATGTTTGAATTTCTCCAACCCCTCTACTGGTGCCTGCTCAGCTTGGGCGTGGCCATGATGCTCGGTGGCCTCGCCCTGGCCGCCGCCACGGAAAAAGTCTCCGACTGATTCCCCTCCACCACACGGGTGGGCCATGATTCTTTTGGGGAAAGTGTTGCGGTCTCGCTTCGCTTTGGAAGACTCTCACTTCGTGCGACGCAAACGAACTTCGTTCGAATCTTTTTACTACTCCCGCTGGCGCGGGGGCCCGCGAAACGCGGGTGAGGAGGGATTCGAACCCCCGTTAGCTTGCGCTAAAGCAGTTTTCAAGACTGCCGCAATCAACCGCTCTGCCACTCACCCCGATCTTTGGAGACTACGGTGACAGGCTCCGTCTTTCAAGGGGGAAGAATGATATGAAAATCCTCATCGCCGGTTGCGGCTACGTCGGCCTGGCCCTCGCTCGGCGACTCCTCCCCCTCGGCCACCAGATCAGCGGCTGGGTCTCCAGCCCGGCCTCCGCCCAGACTCTCCATCAGGCTGGGCTTCACGCCATCATGGCCGATCTCTGCGACGCCGCTTCCTGGAAAGAACATCAAGGCAACTACGACTGCCTCGTCTATTGCCCTTCCACCAAAGGAGGTTCCGCTGCCGATTATCAACGAATTTATGTTCAGGGCCTGCAACACGCCCTGAGCGCACTCCACACCCGCGCCTCCCACCGAGTCTTCAGCACTTCCTCCACTTCCGTTTATGGGCAGGAAGACGGCTCCTGGGTCGATGAATCTTCCCCCACCCATCCCAACACCGAAACCGGTGCCCTGCTACTCGAAGCGGAATCCCTGGTCCTGCAATCCGGCGGCAGCACCCTGCGACTCAGCGCCATCTACGGACCCGGACGCGGCGTCCTCCTGCGCCGCTTCCTGGATGGCCCAACCCAACTCCCCGGCAACCCCGATCGCTTTCTCAATCAAATCCACCGCGACGACGCCGCCCAAGCCCTGCTCCATTTCATCGAGCATCCCGAACTACCCCCCGGTATTTATAACCTGAGTGATGACGCCCCCGCCACCCAGCGTGAAATCTATCACTGGCTTGCCCAGACCACCAGCCGGGCCATGCCTGAATTTTCCGGTCAGGCCCTACCCTCCAAGCGCGGACAAAACCATCGGCGTATCTCCAACCAAAAACTGCGCCTCACCGGCTGGTTACCTCGCTACCCGAGTTTTCGCGAAGGTTACAGCGACCTTTTACGCCCGGATTCTCCCCTGACCACACCACCCCAACCTCCCGCTTCAACGTAAATTCCAACCACCACTCACCACCAGATTACTCCCGGTCATGTAGGAGCTTTCACTGCTCAACAAAAACTCCACGGCATGAAAAATATCCTCAAAACTGCCCAGCCTCCCCGCCGGAATCTCCGCCGCACTGAGTAAACCGACACTGTTTTCCAAATAGCCCGGTGAAACCATGTTCACCGTCACCCCATGCGCTGCCTCGGACACGGCAAAGGATCGTGTCAACAAATACACCCCGGTTTTACCCACATGATAACTCAACGCCAGGTCCCGCGGTCCCGGTCGCTCACAGGCGGAATCTCCGATGTTGATCACCCGGCCCCGATCACTCTCACGCAACAGACGCAAGGACGCCTTGGTCGCAAAAAATGCTGCCGTCACCGTGCTGTTCAACCCCTCAAACCATTCCGCCTCACTCAGCTTGGCTATGTTTTTTTCATGATAAACCCCCCGAGTTGTTGATCAACACATCCAACTGCCCAAAGTCCAACTGCACCCGTTCCACCAACCTCCGCGCATCATCCCAGGACGTCAGATCCCCCTTCATCGCCTCCGCCTCCCCACCTGCCTTGCGAATCTCCTCCACCACGGCCTCCGCCCCGGCCCGACTCTTTAGATAATGCACCGCCACCGCATAACCCGCCGCCCCCAGCCTCATCGCCAGGTCACTCCCCAGACCACGACCCGCTCCTGTCACCAAGGCCACTTTTTTCATAAATAATCCCTTAACCGCCAAAAGCCCTCATGGTCCGCGCCACCGCCTGCACCCGGGCCACTTCATGAGTCCTTAGCAGATCGGTTTTCCCCAACAAAGCCAACACGGCAAAAAATCCCTCCGCCGTCCTCACCTCATCCTCAAAATACTCCACCGCATGAGGCAGAGCATGACAGACCGGCCAGCCCAGGGAACGGAGACGGAAGCTGTTCAAAAATGTCTGCATCTGATAACGAACCCGCTCCCCGCTATCCTGAAGATTTTTATAATAAAATCCCAGCCCAGGATCGATCCAGATCCGACTCACCCCGGCCTTCACCGCCTTGTCAATTTCTCTCCCGAAATAACTTTTCAAGGTCTCCGTATGATCGCTCTCCAGTTGGATCCGGTCCACTTCCCGGACATTCTCCCCCTGCACAAAACACAAAATCACCCCCGCCTCGTGATCCGCCACCATGCGATACATCTCCTCGCTCCGACCCGTCCCCGTCAAATTCAAAACCGCCGCCCCCGCCTGCAAACACGCCTCCGTCACGGAAGGATGATACGTCTCAACCGAAACCAGAACTCCCGCCTCCGCCAAGCCTTTCACCACAGGCAACAACAAACTCTTCTGCCCCGCCTCATCCACCCTCTGGGCATGGGACAGACTCGACTCCGCCCCCACATCCACCAAATGCGCCCCCTCCACCGCCAACCGCCGACCACGGCGCACTGCCGCTTCCACACTAAGACAAACACTTTCCCGATACCACGAATCCTGGGATAGATTGATCACCCCCATCAAATGGGGAGCCTCCGCTGTAGCGAAACGTCGTCCCTTCAACTCAAAAGACGCTGGCACCACACCCAAACTCTCCTCATGGGCCTCCGCCAGACGCCGCAAATGGTCAAGATTCAGCATGTGTTTGTATTTCCTATGGGACTCTCCCGCCCGGTGATTCGAAACTGTAACACAAGCTTTGCTCGGAACAATTGACTATTTACCTCCCCTACTGCCATTCTCAGCCTATGAAATTGACCCAGCCCAAGTCCTTCGTCCGTAATAAATTCCTCTGGATCAGTCTGGCCTTGGTCCTTTTGCTCGCGTGTCTCGGTATCTTTTTCGGCCCCAGCCTTCTTTACAGTAACCCCCTTTTCCGGGCCTGGGTGCAAAGCCAGATCTCCGATCAATCCAAAGGCATGTTCAAGTTCGAGAACATCTCCGGCGGCATTTTCAGCGCCAACCTCGAAACCCTTTACCTCGATCTGGATGGCGTCACGTCGAACGTCCGCAAAGTCGAAACGCCCCAAATGAAGGCCTCCTTCTCCCTTCTTCCCCTCCTGCAAAATAAACTCTCCGTCACCAGTCTGACCATGAAGGCAGGCCGCCTCAACCTCGACCTTCTCGGTGGTTCCAGCGCTCACCTCGCCCTCCCCGTCGCCCCCTCCTTCCGCTTGGAAAATGGAGAAGTCGCCATCGCCAACCTCTCCGGCTGGAACCTTCTGCTCAGCCAATGCAACCTCGAAGCCCGCCAAAGCGGCTCCGCTGAATCCCTCGTCATCTCAGGCCGTTTTTCCGCCGCCACCGCCACGCTCGGGCCCCTTAAAATGGAAAAAATCTCCGGCGAATTCCGCCAGGAAAAAGGTGTGCTTCATGTAAAAGAGCTCAAAGCCATTCTCCCCGGCAAATCCCAACTCAAATTGAACGGAACCTATCAACTCGACGCCGCCCGCAACATCACCGCCGACCTCAACGTGGACAGCCCCGACGTGCGTAGCCTGCTCCAAGCCCTCGACTACTCCGACCGCTTCTCCGGCCAGGCCCAGGTCTCCGCTAAGGTGGAAGGCAGCTTCCGCCCGAAAAAGCCCTCCCTGAAAGGCTCTGGCCAGGCCAAACTCAGCCAGATCAAACCCCAGGTCACCCTGCCCCAATTCCCCGCTTTCAATGACGCCGCCATCCTCAAACGCGCCGCCAGCCTTGACAAACTCCAAGGCAAGGCCGAGTTCACCCTCAACGGCGACCAAATTCAAATCCAATCCCTCGACCTCAAAGACGACGCCGTCCGCATCACCGGCACCGCTCAGGTCGGCTTCAACCGCTCCCTCAACTCCCAACTCCTCCTCACAGGCAACCCCGGCGTCGCCGACGAAATCCCTAACATCGCCCGCTCCGCCTTCGAAAAAGATGCCTCCGGTAATGTCCTGATCCCTTTCGCACTCAACCCCAGCACCCGCGACCCTCAGGTGGATGTCGGTGACGTGGTTCAAAAAATTCTCAGCAACCCCATCAAAGCCCTCAATCCTCTCAACATCTTTTGAGAGCTTAAGTGCCCATCTCAGCCCACTCCCGCCTGATCTAACAAATCCTGGCACACCCGCCGGGCATCCAAATACTTCTCTGCAAAAGCCCGGGCTCCCCGCCTGTGCCGTTCATAGTCCGCATCAATCCGCGCCAATCCCTCCACACATTCCTCCAGCGTCGTGAAGGGCAGCAACCCCTCCCGCTCCGTCAGATGCTCACTCCACCCCGTATCCTGAACAATGCAGGGCCGACCCAGCGCCAGATAACAGGCCGTGCGACAACTAAACCAACCCGTGCGCCCCTCCACATAACCGTGTTTGGCGATGCTCCATTCCCCCTTCGATTGACGTAAAAATTTCTGATACGTCTGATGATCCGGGATCACCTCATCCGGCTCCACGATCCCCCACCCGATCCCGCGCAACTCCTCCGTGGGCCTTTTCTTCCCAATCCCCTGACCCATCGCAATCACCAGCTTCTGCGGCGTGTGGCGCGGCAATTCCTTGAACCGCGCAAACTCCACGTCCTTCTGCCCATAATCCCGTCCCTGCCAGACTTTCGGTTTGTAACTGCACCAATTCATGACTGTTGTGAATTGATCCAGCGGCGTCTCCTCCTGGTAGGGCCAATACTCCAAAGCCACGGGCTGTAGCGTCTTTTTCCAGACAATCCCGGTATCCGGCACACGACAATCCGCCTCACCCAATTTCAACCCGAAAGAAAAATGACTGTCATGTGCCTTCAAACGCTGTGTGTAGGAAGTCTTCTCAGGATCATGCAACCCGATTTGCGTAAACATCGGGTCGCCATCCAAAAACATCTGATGCTTCACCCCCACCTCATAATCCTCAAACCAACTCGCTGTGGACACATTCACTAACAAATCCCCCGACTTGATCAACTCCCGCGCAATCCGCTCCCCCGCCCCATGAAAAACTCCATCCGCCGCATTCCGATAAATCCAGCGGTCCCCCAGATTGAAATCAGCAAAAATCCGGGTCAACGCCTCGACCTGATAACTGCAATCCTCCGTGATCGTCTCCAGACGCGGATCATAAGGCCAAACCCCTGTGTCCTCCAGGTAATACACCTCATGCCCCAACGCCTGAAATCCCAACACATACTGCACATAATCCCAAATCACCCCGCCAAACGGATACTGCCCTATCAACCCAGTCACCACAATACGCATGAACCCCACCCTAGAACAGCCTTCCCCCTATGGCAACACCTCCCCCTCCGACCCAAAATCAAAAATCCAAAATTAGAAATCCCCCCGTTCCGCTCACCTAAAAAGCCTTTCCGAATCTCCCGACTCCACCTAGCCTCTCCACCGAATGCCCGCATCCGATCATGAACCCCAACGCCTGGAAAAACTCTGGGCCGAATACGGCTCCTTTCTCGACTCTTGGGACGATCTCACCCTGGCCCGTTGGATGGCTCAAACCCTCAGCCAACTCAATGGCCGTATCTGGCGCCAATCCCATCCCCTCATCGGCAGCTATCGACTCGCCGCCGTCGCCGCTCACCAACGCGGACTGAAGCTCTATCGTGTCGCCAGCATCCCTCATGACTACACCCAGGCCGAATGCTGCGGCGCACCTCTGCTCCCCTTCATCACCCGCGACGTGGTGGAAGACGGGGTGATCTGCCTGCATTGCAACTCCAAAGCCCTCGAATTTGAATCCCTCCCCGCCGAACTTCAAGCCTCCCTCAGAAGCTGGACCTCACGTTATGACCCGGTTCATGCCGTGGCCCACTGGACCGAGGAACAAAAGCGCCGCAGCGACTACGACCAAGCCTACAACCACGCCGCTGGTCAAGCCGAAGACCTGCTTAACGAACTGGCTCAGGAAATTCTGCCTGACTTCCTCGATCATTATCCCGCCTTGATCTGGGAAGATCACGACACCTGCCTGGATGTGCAACCAGACGATCTCCTCTCCGAGCCCTCCCCGGACGAGACCTAAACAGCCCCTCCTTCGCCTTGTAAACTTTGGTAGCTCACCTGTGTGTGGGCGTTTGTGTCAGAAGGCCCCCCAACCCGTAACCCGAAACTCGCAACCCGAAACTTCCTGCCCCCCTACTTTTCTCGTAGAAAACGGCACAAAACATGATACATAAACCATCTTCATGGCCATTCACGTCGCCCTTCGACATCAAACTTCCTACCACTACGACCGTGAGGTTGGCCTGGGTCCACAGACCATCCGGCTCCGTCCCGCCGCCCATTGCCGCACCCCCATCCTCAGCTACACCCTCCAAGTCAATCCCCCGGATCATTTCATCAACTGGCTCCAAGACCCCCACGGCAACCACCTCGCCCGCCTCGTTTTCCCCCAACCCTCCCGCCGCTTCGAAGTCACCGTGGAAGTCGTGGCCGAGATGTCCGTCTATAATCCCTTCGACTTTTTCGTCGAACCCAGCGCCGAGTTCTTCCCCTTCGCCTACGACAAATCCCTCTCCCGCGAACTCCTTCCCTACCGAGCCAAACGCCGCGCGGGTAAAACTCCTCGAAGCCTATCTCAAGAATTTTCCCACCAAAAAAATCCGCAGCATCGACCACCTCGTCGCCGTCAATCAACGCCTTCAACAGGACATCCGCTACCTCATCCGCATGGAACCCGGCGTGCAAACCGCCGAGGAAACCCTGCGCCTGAAATCCGGCTCCTGCCGCGACTCCGCCTGGCTGCTTTGCCAAATTCTGCGCCATCAAGGCTTGGCCGCCCGTTTCGTCTCCGGTTACCTCATCCAACTCAAGCCGGATGTCCAGGCTCTCGACGGACCCTCCGGCGCCTCTCACGACTTCACCGATCTCCACGCCTGGACCGAGGTTTATCTGCCCGGCGCAGGCTGGATCGGCCTCGACCCCACCTCCGGTCTCTTGGCCGGAGAAGGCCACCTCCCCTTGGCCTGCACTCCCGAACCCTCCAGCGCCGCCGCCATCAGCGGTGCCGTCGGTAAGTGCGAGTCCACCTTCCATTTCAGCATGACGCTGCAACGCATCCACGAATCCCCCCGCGTCACCAAGCCTTACACCGAAGAACAATGGCAATCCATCGATCTCCTCGGTCAACATGTGGACGAACGCCTCCGCCGCAGCGATGTCCGCCTCACCATGGGGGGCGAGCCCACCTTCGTTTCCCTCGACGACCGCGAGGGAGCCGAGTGGAACATCAGTGCCGTCGGCCCCGGCAAACGCGCCCTCAGCAACCAACTCCTGCGCAAACTCCAACACCGCTTCGCCCCCGGCGGACTTCTCCACTTCGGTCAGGGTAAATGGTATCCCGGCGAATCCCTCCCCCGCTGGGCCTTCGCCTGCTACTGGCGCAAGGACGGCGTGCCCATTTGGGAAAATATCGACCTCGTCGCTCAGGAAGAAAAAAACTATCTCGTCAACGAAGAAGACTCCCGCGAGTTCATCACCGCCCTCTCTCACCGCCTGGAACTCGATACCCGCTACATCCTCCCGGCTTACGAAGACGCTTGGTATTATATGTGGAAGGAGAGACGTCTCCCCGCCAACGTCGATCCCCTTCACTCCAACCTCGAGGACAAGGAAGAGCGTGACCGACTCGCCCGCATCTTTGAGCAGGGACTCAACCGCGTCGTGGGCCACACCCTGCCCCTGCGCCGTCTCTCAGGCCCTCGCCCCGCTTGGGGCACCGGCGCGTGGTTCCTGCGTCCCGAGACTCTCTACCTCCTGCCCGGAGACTCTCCCCATGGGCCTGCGACTTCCCCTCGACTCCCTTCCCTGGGTCAAAGCCTCCGATTACCCGCACATTTACGATCAGGACTGGATGAAAAAACTCCCCGCCCTGCCCCCGCGCCTCGAACGCGACCGCCAAGCCTTCCTCCGCGCCGGTGCCGGGGATTTCAGCCGCCGCTTGGAACGCGCCTTCGCCCGCCACCACGCCGACTCCGGCCACGGCAGCCCCCGCGAACAGGAGTTGCCGGAAGAAGAACCTAACCAACCCGACCCGGAAAATCCTGAAACCTCCCTGCGCCCCGCCCCACAACAATCCGCCCCCTGGATCGTCCGCACCGCTCTCTGCGTCGAACCGCGTAACGGTAAACTCCACGTCTTCATGCCCCCGGTGCATCAGTTGGAGGACTACCTCGAACTCTGCGCCGCCGTGGAGGAAACCGCCGACT
This sequence comes from Blastochloris sp., assembly GCA_012031345.1. GTDB lineage: Bacteria > Verrucomicrobiota > Verrucomicrobiia > Methylacidiphilales > JAAUTS01 > JAAUTS01. Next base: position 9,690 of record JAAUTS010000052.1, read on the forward strand.
TCCTCAACATGCCCGTCCTGGTTGAGGGCTACGCCCCACCCGCCGATCCCAGACTGAACGTGATCAAAGTCACCCCCGACCCCGGCGTGATCGAAGTCAACGTCCACCCCGCCCATTCTTGGACTGAGATGGTGGACATCACCACCGGACTCTACCAGGACGCCCACCAAACACGACTCGGCACGGAAAAGTTCATGGTGGACGGACGCCACAGCGGCACTGGTGGCGGTAACCACATCGTCCTCGGCGGCGCCACTCCCGCCGACAGCCCCTTCCTCCGTCGCCCGGATCTGCTCCGCAGCCTGATCAACTACTGGCACAATCATCCCTCCCTCTCCTACCTCTTCTCCGGCCTCTTCATCGGACCCACCTGCCAGGCTCCCCGCATTGACGAAGCCCGCAACGATTCCCTCTACGAAATGGAGATCGCCTTCAACCAAATTCCCAATCAAACCCCAACCCCGCCCTGGTTGGTGGATCGCATCTTCCGCCACCTTCTCACGGATGTCAGCGGCAACACCCATCGCTCAGAATTCTGCATCGATAAACTTTTCGACCCCGCCGGACCCAGCGGACGCCTCGGCCTCCTCGAACTCCGCTCCTTCGAGATGCCCCCGCACGAACGCATGAGCCTCACCCAACAACTCCTCATGCGCGCCCTCATCTCCGAGTTCTGGGACAAGCCCTACCGCCAACCCCTCGTTCCCTGGGGCACCGAACTCCACGACCGCTTCATGCTCCCCCACTTCGTCTGGCAGGATTTCCGCGACGTCATGGGCGACTTAAATCTCGCCGGCATGAACTTTGATGAACAATGGTTCGCCCCCCATTACGAATTCCGCTTCCCCCGCCATGGCGACGCCTCCTACCGCGAGATCCAACTGGAACTGCGCCACGCCCTCGAACCCTGGAACGTTCTGGGAGAAGAAGCTGCCGCAGGTGGAAATGTCCGCTTTGTGGACTCCTCCGTGGAGCGTGTGCAGGTTAAAACCCAAGGCATGATCGGCTCCCGCTACCAACTGCTTTGCAACGGACAACGTGTGCCCCTCCACTCCACGGGAACCAACGGTGAATACGTGGCTGGCGTCCGCTACCGTGCCTGGCAGCCACCCTCCTGCCTCCACCCCACCATCCCGTGCAAAGCCCGCTCATCTTCGATCTCTACGACGCCTGGAACCAACAGGTCGTCGCCGGCTGCAGCTATCATGTCTCCCACCCCGGCGGCGTCAGTTACGACACGTTCCCCGTCAACTCCTACGAAGCCGAAGCCCGCCGCCTCGGCCGCTTCTTCCCCCAAGGCCATCGTCCCGGTCAGACCCACCTTCCCCCCTTGCAAAAATCCGACACCTTCCCCTTCACCCTCGACCTCCGCACCTATCAACAAGCGTAGTGTGAAAGTGTCTTCCGTTTTTAGGTCCCCTCTATCAAGAGGGGCAGAAAGTCCCGAAAGTATTCGGGACGCTTCTGGGTGTGTTTCCCCCGCCCCCGTTTTGTAGGGCTATTCGGTGAAACGCCGCTTCCACCACGCCGTTTCACCGAAACGGTCTACATCCTGTTTTGTTTCCCCTCCTCTTCTTACTGTAGGGGAAGCGCTCTCCCATGTTGCGCCGTAGTCACACCAATCGTCTCCGCAATCGCGGAGTTTCTTTAAACCAGCGGAGCTGCAGCTGGATTAAACCTAGGGAACGCGGGGGTTAATGGCTTCGGAACGCTTCCCATTTCGTCACCCTGCTAGTGAGCCATAGCCTCTGGGTGACGGCTCAAGAAAAACGAAAGGCCCATAGGCACTACCCTTTGGCTTCGCTTCACTCCATCATTCAGTATTCATCAGAGACGTCCGTATATGGGTTCTCGACTACACGCCAGAACTATTTGGGATCTTGCAAAGCGCTCCATGCTTCATCTTCCTCCTGGCGGTTCCAGTCTTTTCCCAAAGCACTTTCACTAACTTGAGCCAAGTTTGTTCCATCACTTTCAATCATAACCGTGACTACAGCCTGGGAACGATGGGCAAGGCGCAAGCTCTGGTTCAATGTCACCGTGCCATCGGGTTCCACAGTGGCGGGAATGGCTCGAAGGGTTTCACTCATAATTTTACTGTAAATCATGTCCACTCTTTGTCGAGCCGTGAACTCAACTGCGCACCTCATTCAAAAAACAAAGCTTTAGACTAATTTCCAAGGACCGACCCCAAAGAAAAACGTAAGATGTCGTGATCAACTTGGGTAAACGCCTCGAGACCTGTTTCCAAGGCTCAGTCGCTTGGACATGGTATTTGTCATCGGCAATTTCCAATGCCAACAGGTAGCTCGTATCCACGAACAAGGCGCTCATTGGCCGGAAAGATAGATGTCGTGACGTGTGGAAGCATCCCGAATACCGCAAACGACTGGAGACTCTCCCAGAGTCAGGATTGGGTCGGAATGGCCTTTGACTTGCTTCAAATAGGAATCAATCCAAACGGCTACCTGATCCACTTTTTCAACCGGAAGTTTTTCGATGGCCTTTTCGATTTCTTCGACCGTGCTCATGAAAATCAACCTATCTATTCATGACATTCAAGGCAAGCCCTGGTGGAGGGGCAGAATGATGAGTTTTTCCGAAATACAGCAGGAGTTGATCCCCTGCCAAGTAGTGGACTATCCCAACAAAGCCCATTTCCTGTTTTCTGGAGCAGTGAAGCGCACCCACCAAAATTGCTCGCAAGCTCCCAACAAAACGATATAGCTTACTTAAGAAGCCTGATGTCACCATGATCAAACCGCTGACCATCAAACGCAGCAAGAAGGCCGAAACAACAGAGGCCCCTTTCATCCGTCGCGCACGCCGGGCCATGCTCCGCGCGGCCAAGAAGGTCGCCGCCGAAAACAAGCGTCTGGGACTGCCTTTAGTTTGTTAAATGTTAAAGACCCCCGAAATGGCCCTCTTCCTCCTCCTGCAAAAAGAATTCATCTCCGGCCTGACTGCTGGGTCGGTGAAGGGATAAATAACCACAACTAATCGCTTCACTTTTTTCCAAGCCGTGATTCGAGACGCATGGTATTCTTCCAAATCTGTGTCTTTAGTAACTCAGATGGTATTTCATAGAGTGCAGCTAAATCTCGTATAGTGTCACCCAGGTTTTCAGGTAGAAACTTGCGCTGTGGCTCCTTGTCGACAAAGGGACCATCAGTCTCAGTCAGGAGTCGATTAATTGGGATGCACCGAAGCACACTTCGCGAGGAATTCGACTTAAGCATCATCGGATTAACCGAGAAGTAAAATCCCATTTCCAAGGCACGCAGAACTTCCATTTTAGAACCTGAAAACCAATGAAAAACAAACCCGAGATCATGTCTTTTCCCACACGTATCCTCAATGCAGTCCATAACCTTCGCAGCACATCGAATGCTGTGTATGGAAAAAATTTTAGGACCACTTTGCGCTGAAGATTTCAAAACACGAAGGAAGACTTCACGCTGTAAAGAAATGCCTTTGTAGAAGCGTGGGCCTGCATCTAATCCGACTTCCCCAACATAGTAAGTTTGCGAAACCATTTTCTCAAAAAGCTCTACTTCGTGCGCACGTTCCGTGACCAATTGAGGATGCAGCCCCAGACCGACACGGACTCGGGGGAATCCAACGGTCAGATCACAATTTTTTTTCCATGCAAGCGGAGTCGTTGTCATGGTGAAAATCTCTATCTTCTTTTTTTCGCATCTATTGAGCATCGAAACGTGATCTTGGAATAAGTCTAGATGCACATGGTAATCAACCAAGCTAGTCATAGTGGTGCCGTTTTTACCTTGTTGAGCAATGCTCCCACTTCATTCATTCCTCGCTCATAAACAGCAATCAATCGAGGCACTTCAGTAGCACAATCCGTAAGTGGACCTGGGATACTCACTGCGATTGCAGAATATCGAGGAGAAGACCTTAGCTTTTCCAAAGCAACCTGAAATGATCGAATGTGTGTTCCACTTGCTTCCTTGGAGTTAAGTTTTCCTTTTAATTTGGAGAGCGTATATGGAGTAGTATCCTCTCCGAAAGCTGCGACCAAAGAAGCCCTCCGAATTAGGCACGGCATGCAGTGACCACAGTGTCCTGGACTATTACCTTGGTATCTCCCTTTGCCGGGTGATGAACATGAGATAGTATCCTTCGCAGTTTCTTTGATAAATTTTGGGTCCGCGCAGTTGCGAGCCATCTCACCCTTAGTTTTGAACCTATATGGGTTAACGAAGTTGGCGTTGATGCCCAATATTCGAACAATTTCGTTAAATCTGGCAATAAAAAACGGATGTGTTGTTCGAGTGCTTAACGCGCCAACACGAAGCCTGTCCAGTGGGACGTTGAGAGCGATCAGTCCATTCTCCGGCACTAGCACAGGCACAGACTTTCCCAAACTACTTGCCGCTAACGCGGCAATACTGAAGAACAAAAAAGATCTTGATCTCTCCGTTCTTTCTCCGTCGTAACCTGGCTTTTTGGCCAAAGATGGAATCATTTCAGTCTCAAAACCAATCCGAGCACGAAAAAATTCAGCAGCGGTTTTGTGGAATTTTTCCTTCAGATGATCCATACACAGCTTCTGATTCTTGCTGGTATGCGACAGGTAATGACTTACAAAAAGCGGGGTTTCTCCTCGGCCCAGCGCATCTACAGCACCAATATAGCTATCCAAACCACCTGAAAACAGCGACACGCACGAGAATTCACGTAATTCTGGCTGAACAGTCGAGGCCAGTAAAGCATACTGAACTGGACGAGGGCGAAACGCAAAATACCAAAAATCACCCGTCAAGAATTTAAGAGCACGCTCAAGTATAGGCTTCAAGCCATCCCAACTAGTGACGTCACTAACTGGGAGATTGATCTCGATCTCTCGTGTCCACCCATCCTGTGCCTCAGACGAGCGTGGAACTCTTGTGTCGGCTCCAAATATTAGCGTAGCCAGTATAGTTAGATCTATCGCTGACTCTTGTGGTCGTAGACCGAGTTTGGCCAACCTTTTTAAGGCTTCATCTAATCCATGATCGAGTTCGCCTACGAGATCGATACATTCGACATCCGTAACTTGAGCATCTTCCCAGCGAGATGAAACGCGCTTTTTGTCGCTCGACCCAAAACGGGCCACCAATGTGTGTCTTTTCATTGGTCACCTCCTACCTCTTCGATGAATCCCCACGCTCGCTCATAGACATCTTGCATCAATGAGGGAATCTCGCGATCCGACAATCGGTCAAAGCTATCCCGTCTTTCACTGAATCCATTGTTTACACATCCCCGAATCACAGAATGCAATTCTCTTTGCACTGCCAAAGCCTGTCTCGCGTCAGCAGGAACCACGATGCCTTTCGTCCCTATATCGGTCATTATTTTGTTCTCAATCGAACGGGAAATGAAGTCCGCAAGAAACTCCTTCCAGTCATCCGGATTGAGCTGCTCAATTGCAGGCAGATCCTTCTCTGCCCAATCCAGAACTGTTTCCTGAAATGCCTGTCTTGCAATCGAATCATCAACTGGTCCTCCATCGGGGCAAAATACGTCCACCAGCCGTTCCATGGCCTCACCAGCATCTTTACCTATAAGATCCGAACAATTGATCTCGCGTAATGCCTCTGCTCCTCCGTCCTGCTCCACTGTGCGAATAAAGCCCCCCAGCTTGGATGCAGTTTTCTGAGATGATGTCATCCTTCTAGTCGCGCCACTCCTGCCACCGCTACCCTTGACATAACTTGACAAAGCCCTTCCGAGTCCAGCAGCGGCGCCACTTCCTGTGCCTCCTGATTTGGCATAAGAGGTAAAATTCGATCTCGCTGCCGTGTAACGGTCTTCTGGTGCATATGAAGGAATCGGTTTGGGTTTTAACGGTTCTACTGGTACACCCAAAGGTGCATCTTGGGGAAGCGGTGAGGCATCCGATCCGCCTTCCACCAGCACCGCACTGTCCACTCCTAGGTCTCCAACCCAGGAAGGCACCAGAGGACTCTTGTTCGGCGTTCCACCGTATGACGAAGACGTTCCCATATCACTTTCTTTTGTAGGTCCAGTCACTGCTTTTACTGCGGCTGAGAAAGTGCGGTTCTCTTTCTGTTCAGCCCATTTGAGAAGTAGCTCTTTCCACTTCTTTTCAGAGTCACCAGTAAAGCGGATCCCATGCTTAACTGCCCATGCACCAAGTTTACCCACTGGAGCTTCTTGAAGAAATTCAATCAGAGGTAGATGCATTGTCTCATGGGTGCTTGCCAGCCCTACCATTCCTGGGAAACCACTAGGTCCATCGTTGGTCGTATCTTCGAACGAATCTTCCGCCAAAATTCTAGAGCGTAACTTTCCGAAGATTTGGCTGACATCCTCTGGTGTCAACGCAGTAATTTTAACCTTGGCCGATTGAATCGAAAGGCGGGGACCCATGAGTTGGTCGGCAAGATCATCAAGAGCATCAAACCCAGCAGCACCAAATGAAGCCTTTTTATCCCTCGTCATGAATATATAGGGGCGTAAATCCTCACCTTCAAGCGATGGTTCCAAGGCCGCCCAGCGTTTTACGGCCTCATCTTTAGCCCATTTCTCCCAAGTCTCGTCCGATGTTTGCCTTCTATTCTTTAGATCTATATCGCCCTCTTTCGCTTTCAAAGTGGCAAGCTGTTTGACCTTTCCATCACGCGCTAAGTTAGCCGACAAGCACAATTCCGAATAAAACTCAGTATGAAATCGTTCAGCAAGCATGATTTTTGCAAGCACTGGGCGCTTAATCGTGTGGCCCATACCTCGCGCTTCGGCAATGGCTTCTCTCAGCATGAGTGAATTGAGAAACCGCTTAACCTGTCTTGGATTACCCTGAGCACCTCTCGCGAGAACACTAGCTAATTGATCGCTAAGGGTGAGTCCGAGTTTCAATTCAGCTGCTGCACCTGGAAACTTTTCCAACTCGGTAAGCGTCAACCTTCCACCTTCCCATGGCCTACGAAGCTTTTCGCGAGCAACGTTAAGAAGATTCGCAAAATTTTCATTGTCTGAACCCAAAGTAGCTTCAGCCATCAAAAGTGCGATGTAAGCATGTATCTCAACGTCCCCCAGAGCGGGAATTCTAAAAGGAACCTGTATCAATTTTTCCAAATAAGCCCGCGCATAAGTTGCTCCGGCCTGACCTATTGGCATGTCAGGAAAGTGCTGCTTTACAGAATATTCAATCATACCCTCATCTGCGGCCACAACGAATGCTATTCTAGGTAGAAAGAGAAATAGCTTGGCCGCTTCCAGAGTCTCGATTGCTGTGTTGGGAAGGCATCTATCGAGATCGTCGAGTAGAATTACCAAGCGCTCTATTCCGGCAGTTTCAATCAAAGAGGCAAATTCTTCACGAAACTTGTGAATCTGCCCCGCCATGTTTTCGGCGTCATCATCCTTAGTAGATCTGCTCCACTTTCGATCAGCTCTGTAATGGAATCTGAGGTTACTTCTTGGCCCGGATTCTGCACCGCACTCCATATCTTGTCTGCCATTCCTTCAGCAGCACCTCCAACGGGTAATCCTGTGGCAAAAGTGGCCAACAGACCTCCAGTTTTCTTGGCAACCTTAAACCAGTCTATTCGCCTAAACAGACGCCTTGATTGCTCCTCCACTTCAGCTACTGCTGGTCTAGCATCTTTGATGCCTTCAACAATACTTTCAAGGAGAACAGTTTTCGCATCCTCGAAACCTTGAAACAACCATCCGTTGTAACGCAGGCACAGCGTCTTTTCCTTCTTTTGCAAGGAATGCTCAATCATGGCAAGCACGCTTGATTTTCCGGCACCCCAATCACCATGAATTCCAACAGAAATCGGTTTTTCAGTGTCGGTCATCAGTAAATTGACAACGGTTGTTGCGATAGCCTCGTAGTATAGGAGGTCTGTCTTGGTTTCGTTGTCACTTAGGTGTATTTGTTTCATGAGATAAACGCCCATAACTCAGGAATTAGTCCTTAACATTTAACAAAACCAAAGGAAATCCCAAGCGTTTGTTTTCTGCGGCAATTTTCTTAGCGGCGCGGGCCAAAGCTCTTTCTCCTCGTTTGGCAAAGAGGGGGAGAGTTCTCTTCTTGGGAAGCTTTGCCTGCCAAAGCTTGCTTAGTGGGCTGAATCATATTTCAGGATGTCCTTACAGACCCCGCAATTAAATAAATAATGTTGGTACAGTCCTTGCTTGAAAGCAG
>JAAUTS010000213.1 GCA_012031345.1 Blastochloris sp.
ATCCTGTTATTGCTGCGATACCTACAGCCACATGAAGCAGTGGAAACAATGCAAAACAGCCGTGATGCCCCCAAAACGTAGTATCCAATACGCAAGTATTTTAAATGTTCTTCTGCTTCATTCATGATGATGCCTCGGGTTCCATGATCCGACTTCACCAGCACCTTTCCTGGATGACAGGGTTCGAGTTTTTGTGTTCATTTATAAACTTCCTTTCGGTGAGCGACACGAATTACGAGAACAAATAATACCTCGTTGGTTTTTTGTCAGAGCTTCTTCCATGCGGTCTCTGGGTCGTAGCTTTTCAGAGACGGATATGACTTGCGAAAAACTTCCTCGGTCACCGGGCCTGTTAGCTTATCCGACTTGAGGTCAATAATCATCCACCCATCGGGATCGCCTCTGAAATTGGCGCATCGCTTCGCAGCGATAGTATCGGAGTCCCATCCGATTTCGAGGATAGTGCCGTCAAGGTAGCCTCCCCCCGATCCTTCATGTCCGTCTTTCAGCAGGTAGTAGTTGCCGCCCTCGAATCGCTCGAGTTGATACTTTCCTGCGATTCTCCTGCTAGATAATCCGAATGGATCAGCATCCATACAGCTCGTGACCGTAAGTGCGAGCAAAACGGCTAGCTGCATGTGTAGGAGTTTCGCCAGGCGAGTCATTTCTTCAGCAAACGTCAACAGTCAGTACTCCCCGAAACGCGAAGCGTGTAGGGGATTGGCTGAACTGCTTTGTTATGCTCCATTGCTTTTATAATAAACTGTCATGTTTTTCCGGTCGATGAGGAACATTTCCTCGCCAGAGTGAGTCCAATCGTTTTTCAAGGATAGCCGTCCTCCCTGAGTTCTGTAAATCAAGGGAGCTTCCACCTGTTCTGGAATCCAAATCTTCTTTAGAATGGGAATCTCCCTAAAAACATCCTCATCCGGCTGGAACTCCTCCTTAGCCTCCAGCTCTGCTGAATCTCCGGATAGTTCCACAAGGTTCCGATCCTGTATGAACTCCAGGAAGCTGGCATCAATGGAGAATACCAAATAAGCGCGGTATCCCTGCCAGTTGACGGAGCCTCCGTGTAGATTCTTTACTCCTTCTGGGACTGGCGTGGTAATAAGAGTTGTAAACGTATCTTCGGCTGAAACAGGGGCTACTGAAAAGGGGGTTGGATCTGAACAACCACCAAATAAAAGCATGCATAGGATGGGAAAATATTTATGCATAACGTCCGTCATGACCCGCGCGCACAGCGCGTTGGGTCCATGACATGGTTCGATTTTTATTTTTCAATTACAACCGAGGACAAAATCTTCTCGATTTCTTCCCTGCTGCCAGTCTTTCCGTCTTGTCTCGTTCCAGCACCTAGGACGAAGAAAAATTTCCCGCGTGGAACAATCCATAAGTCAGAGGCAGTCGGAAACTCGCGTCCATCCGGAATCTGCAAAGAATAATGGATGCTCACATGGGCGGCTTTCAGACCTGAAATCGTTGTTTCTGAGGCTGGCTTGGCAATCTTGAAGTCCTTAAATATCTTTGCCATCGGTCCAGTCATCAAATTGATTATAGCAACCGGGTCATCTGCCGAAAGGTTGCCTAGTGGCTTGATGTTAGCTTTAAAGCTTGGATTGAGGTCGTCGTATGGCTCCGGATACTTCATCATGACTACCAAAGGCGCGGTTGCATACTTCTGCATAGCCTCTTGCATCTGCTGATCATTCAGATGAGTCCGGCTGAGGTTCTCCATGTGCTGATCAGCCGTCACAAATTGCCACTCGGCAGGCTTGGTTATCGAGAATCCAACGGTTGGATTGCTGAACGTGTTATCTTTGTCTTGCGTGAGGGCAAGGCATGTCATCATCAGTAGTGCGATTGCAGTGGTGGTTTTCATAATTTGTTTGTCGAACGATGCTGGTCACCCGCCGAACGTCCTCGGTGACCAATCCCCGGAAGCCGAAGGCTGTAGGGGATTGGGTCAACCGACTGGTTCGTTTTTTATTTTAGAACGATCATCCATTTAATAAAAGGTAATGGGAGAGCGACTAAAATGAGTAGGGTGTGGGCTAGGCAAAATAACCATAAAGTGCTCAGCATGAGCTCTGAATATTCAGCGAATACTGGGAAGCGTATGAGGAATGCAAATATAAAACATGATAGAACACCTAATCCAAATCCAGCATACTGAGCCGTGCCGGAGAACGTGTAGCTAAGAACAAATTCGGTCAACACCGGCAGAGGTTTGTTTCCGAGCATGTCTTCAATTACGTTTTTTGACTTCTTCCCGAATACGTAGAGAAAATACCTGCGGTTGTGTAGGCGGTAAGCAAAAGAACTAAAGAAATTGTGCGACTATTATTCATTTTCTTTTCACCGAACGTCAGCCATGACTCAGTGCGCGGATGACATGACCAAAACCCATGATATTACCGCACTTGAGTCGATGGCATAGTTAGTCATTTTCTTCGATCGGGAGTCGCTTGTCGGTGACATCTGAAACTTTGTTACTCTTTCTCCAACACAAGGGAAGATCTGAACAACCGAAAGCAGCCAAAGCTCGATAAAGGTATGGCCTCAAAACATCGTCGAATACCTTATGGCAATTTGGGCAGAACGGGATTCCGTTGACGAGTTCTTCCTCTCCCTTCTTTTCGATCCACTCTCTCTGATCAATAATGTGGGCTGCTTCGGGAAGAGGAAATACAGTCCCGCACATAACGCATGGGAGTCTCTCTTTCGTCTCTGGATCTCGCAGGATTTTTCTCTGTGTGTTTTGCTTGAACGCCATATGGAGTGAGTTTTTAACGTATAGCTCATCCACGGCGGGGAAGGAAGCCCGAATTCAAACTGGAGCGTTGCCCGCCGTTGGATGGAGCGTCTTGTTAGCGTCTTATGATTGCTTTGGCTTCATCCGCCGCGATTGCTACGATGGCCCCAGACTGGAACTCGAACGCCCTGAGCCATTCGGTCTCCGGGGCAGCCTCGCAGATCATCACTCCGTCGCACCAGTCCTCGTCTGTCCAATAGCCCGCGCACGACAGGCAATCATCTTCGGTGAACGGCATCTCTGGATCTCTTGGCACGAATCGGAAACAGGAGACTCCATGAAACTCGAGTTGCAGCCCCAATGGATCTGTCGCGAGAACCCAATCTCCGCTACTTCGGACCCAGGTCAGAGTCGCACTTCGCTCGGCAACCGAATACGTGATCTCGGTAAAATCGTAGTTGTTGTGTAGGTCGAGCGTGTCCTCGCCGCTTACGAGGTAGATCGCATCCTTGATGGTGAAGTTTTCGATCATTCTTCGCTTGTCCGCGGTGACCTATCCCCGGAAGCCGAAGGCTGTAGGGGATTGGGTCAACCGCATGGTTCGAAATTCTTTTGTGTTTTTGCTCTAGTGCTCTGAAGTTCTCGCTTTGGATCATGAGACCAGCAACTTCTCCCTGCGTGCCCGATATGCTCATATAATCTATCATCTCTTAAAGTGATTGTGCAGGTAAAAGGAGCTGGCAAATCACTCGAAGAATGCGTGAAGTGAAACTGAATCGATGCGAACTGAATGCTTTCCTTCGGAATTCGTCTTGCCTCTATCTGTCTAGATAGCATTTGTGAATAGAATGAACTCAAGTCTTTTAGTTGGCTGGGGTAAATGGAAATGTCGCCTGACAGTAAATCAAAAACTACTGTATCAGTTTTTGCTTCCTTTGAGAGTTTGGCCAACACGCCTGGTGCCCAGTAACCATTTACTGAGACTTGCATAACTAAGTAATATTTAAGCCTGCCATTTTCCAAAAGGAGTGGATGAGGCTGGGGCGTTTTTGAATGTGTTGCAGATGGCTCCTACCTCGTTTTTTAAGCTCAGCGTGATTGGGCGCGGCATAGTTGCGTAATCCAT
>JAAUTS010000214.1 GCA_012031345.1 Blastochloris sp.
TTACGTCGGTTTGATGTGTTCAGTTTTCAGCAACATCGAAACCTCCTCCCCACTCCCCTATATCAAGGAGGGGTAGAAAGACCTTCAGGCCGCTTCCGGGTGTGTTACTCCCCCACTCGAAACCCGAAACTCGCAACTAGAAACCGCTCCGCCCGACGCCCCCCCACCTCACTGTCGGGAATTTACCTTAAACTGGCTGACTCTTGGACGGAGCTTTCGCGGGCATCTCAAAGGGGACATTCATTCCCTCCCCACCCTCCACCACGATACGACGATCCACCAAGGGAGAACTTTCCCGGACGTTCCCCCACCTTGACCAAAAAACTTTGCTCCTTGCCCTGACGCATCACTTTGACCGGCAACAGCTCTCCCACCCTCGAAAAAAATGCTGCGTCCAAGATATCAGCAGGCTGGTTCACCACACGTTTGCCAATCATCATCACACGATCCCCCTTGATGATGCCGCTCTTCATGGCTGGCGTTTCTTCATAAAAATGAGATACCAGAACCGGTCGAATCCCACCTCTCTCAACTTCCGGCTCACCCTCCACCACACCCACGCCCACCCAGCCGTGCCTGGCCTGGCCATACTTGACCAAATCCTCCCTGATCCGTTGCGCCGAATTGATGGGCAGACAATAAATCTCCTTCCCATCCTGAATCCCCAGCACCAGCAGGCCCACCACTTCCGCCTTGCTGTTCAGCAGCGGCCCTCCGATCTGGCCGGGACTCACCGGAACATCCGCCCGGATGTGAGTGGTGGCAAAAAAACGATTGAGGTAACGAACTTCCAAACCTTTGACAAATCCAAAGCTCGGCGTGAGCGGCAGGTTGTAGGGGTAGGCCACACTGATCAAGCCCCCCGCCACTTTGACCTGATCCGAGTCCCCCATTTTGAGGAAAGGCGTGTTTTTTTTATCAATCTTCAACAAAGCCACCCCGCTCCGTGCGTCACGTCCCAGAATGCGAGCCTCCAACTTCTCCCCTTTGTATTCCACCCAGGCCTTGGGCGCGTCCCGTATCACATCGTAGGCCGTCAGTATGGTCCCCTGCCCATCAATAAAAAAACCCGTCCCAGCCAGCGGAGATACCCCGGTGATAGCCGCGATCCGGATGATGGCTGGGGAAGCCTGATCGAACACTCCCCGAACTTCCTGACTGATCTGGTCAAAAATACTGGCTCGAGCGGAAGAGAACGGCGCGCTGAAAACCAGCACCGAACTAAGAAGAACAAGAGGGGCTAAGCTCTGAAGTTGGATCTTCTCCAGACCTTTAGAACGCCAAGGCCGAATCATAAGCGAGGGGGGTCTGCCCGGTAACATAACGCGGGCTGCTGAAATCGCGCTCAAATGATGAATCGGAAACCAACTGAACAGGCAAGGCCGAGGCTGCTTCACTCTGCGGGGCGACGCGATTGGCCAGGCTCGAGCCGGAATCCACGCCTGTCCATTGCACCATGCCCACCGAAAGCAACATAACCAAAGCCACCGCCAAACCACCCACAGCCCAAGCTTTGCTCGGTTCGAAGAAGAAAAGATCTTCCAGCTTGGCCCGTAAACGCTCCACCAAGGAAGGCTCTTTCAAAAGATCCGCACGCTGATACCGATGAAACTCGCTCAGGAACGCATCAAAATAGACCTCGCCCGGAGTCTCCAAACGCTTGAGTTGAAGCAACTTTTGCAGATTCTGTTCGTTCACTTTGCTCAGGTCGTTTTTCATGTGTTCTTTAAATATCCAGCCAACATTTTTTGAAGGTGTTTGTGCGCATAGTGTAACCTTGAACGCACCGTTCCCTCAGAGCAACCAATGACTTTACCTATATCAGCATGACTCATGCCGTCAATATCGTATAAAACCACCACTGCCCTATGCTCTTCAGACAGTTTCTGGAGCGATTCGTTCAATTTTTTTGCAATTCCCCCAGTTCCGCCTGCTTGTCACCCCCCACCACCCCCGAATCCTTCAACTCCCGCTCCATCGAGTCATCCGAATCCATCTCATTCAAACTCAAGTCATAACGTCGCTTTTTATATTTGTTCAGGTGATTGATCGTCCGATTCAAGGCAATCCGATAGATCCAGGTATAGAAGCTCGCATTCCGTTTATACTGGCCCAGGCTGCGATACGCCTTGTCAAAAGTCTCCATCAACAGGTCATTACAGTCCTCGTGATTCGAGGTCATGTTGTAGATCACCCCATACAAGCGCTCCTTATAACGGATCACCAGATGGTCATAACTGGAAATGTCTCCGCCCAGGACAGCGTCCACCAATTCCTCATCGGAACGGTCCTGCCCAGGCACCTTGACGTCTCCCTCTTCCATGCTGTCACCATTAGGGACAGCAAAGCCCTAGGGAAAGACGAAAGCAAATTTCCCGCCTCAAACACCCGCCCGCCCCCCTTCCGCACTTAAATCGTCACCCATTTGTTACATCTCCAAGGTGTACATTCCGAGACTGTTCTGTTAAGGAAATGAGCATGGCCCATTACCGCAGCGCTTGGATCTCAGATATTCACCTCGGAACCCGCGGCTCCAAAGCCCGTGCTGTGCTCGATTTCCTCCGGGATCACGAATTTGAAACCCTTTACCTCGTCGGCGACATCATCGACATCTGGGCCCTGCGACGCGGCATCTACTGGCCCCAGGAGCACAATGACGTGGTGCAAAAACTTCTCCGCAAAGCCCGTAAAGGTTCCACCGTCATCTACATCCCCGGCAACCATGACGAGTTCGTCAGCCATTTTCTCGGTCAGTTCGGTGCCATCACCCTGAAAAAGAACGACATCCATGTCTGTGCCGATGGCCGACGCATCCTGGTCATGCACGGCCATGAACTCGACACCGTGGTGCAAAATCTCGGCTGGCTCGCCCACATCGGGGATCTGGGCTACAAAATTCTCCTCGAACTCAACGGCCTGGTCAACCTGGCCCGTCGCCTCCTGGGCCGTGAATACTGGTCCCTCAGTGCCTACGTCAAAAACGAGGTCAAAAATGTCGTCAGCTTCATCGGAGATTTCGAGAACGCCGTGGTCCGCTACGCCAAAGACTACCGCGTGGACGGGGTCCTCTGCGGCCACATCCACCACGCCGCCATCCACAAACTTGGCGACATCACCTACTACAACTCCGGTGATTGGGTGGAAAGCTGCACCGCGCTGGTGGAACACAGGGACGGGCGCATCGAACTTTTGAACTTTGCCCATGCCCTGAGCAGAGTTCCCACACCCGCCACCCTCGAAGACTTGGAACCCGACGAAACCCCCGAACCCCTCGGCGTCGAGCTAGCCAACCAAAACTACTAACCCCCCCCATCCCCTATATCAAGAGGGGCAGAAAGGTCCGCAGGCCCGCTTCAGGGTGTGTTTCCCCCCTTACGTCATCGCGAGGAGCAACGCGACGTGGTGATCCACCGGGCCAGCACAACCCTAGGGAAGCCTTCCTTCCACTACAGCAGCCTGCTCCCAAGCATCCAGCCCCCTCCGCGCCCCCGCGTGACTCCTCCTCAATCCGAAATTAGAGATTAGAAATTTGAAATTTACCCTCCAACTCGAAACTAGAAACTGCTCTCCCCATCCCCTCTATCAAGAGGGGCAGAAAGGGCCGCAGACCCGCTTCCGGGTGTGTTTCCGATCAGTATTCAGTAGTCAGTTATCGGTGGTCAGTAGTCAGAAACCCCTCCCCCCTCGCCCGCTTCCGGGTGTGTATTCTTTTCTTCACTCAAAACTGACGACTGAACACTGACTACTGAAAACTCTCCTCTTTCCCCCCTTCGAAATCAGCTTGCCCGCCTTACGCGGGAATTGAATTTGAAATCTACCACCCGACAGCCGTTCTTTTACATGCCAGACTGGACGTCAATCTGGATGAGAACAGAAATCC
>JAAUTS010000215.1 GCA_012031345.1 Blastochloris sp.
AGTTGTCGCGGTAACGGCGCCCGGCGGCTTCGGCCACGTCAAGATAGGAGGGTTCCTCAAAAAAAACGCGCGGCCAGAGCCAGCCCGGCGGGAGCGAGGGCGGCGGCACAGCTTCCTCCCAGGTAAACGGCACCAGTTTGAGGATGCACATAATGGGGCAGATGTCCGGCTTCGTGCCATACCTTGACAAAGGCATCCGCCAAACCGCGGGCCAGGCTGAGCCAGTTCGGTCGGGGTTCCACATGGGGAGGCCCCACGCGCAGATGGAGCAGGGTCTTCATCAGGAAGTAAAGTGTGTCCGCGCTGTAACGCAGGTAGCAGGGACGATCCCCGTGATCCTGCCAGCTTCCCTGATGATAACAGGAACGCACAAATCCGGAAGGCGTGGCCGAGCCGCAGATGAAGTCCCAGGCGCGCAAGGCGCGATGAAAGCTGGTGGCGTCTCCGGAGATGAGCAGGGGCCAGATGGTGTTGGGTCCGCCGACCCAGCCGGTTTGAAAATTTTGGGAGGAAGACTCGCGCATGCCCACGGACCAATAACCTTCAGGTTCCACCCAGCTCTCGCGATTGTGTTTGTCTTCGATCAACTGAAAGGCACTGCGGAAGGGCAGCTCTGCCCGGTCGCGTTGAGGGGCCAGATGTTTGCGCACCCGGAGAAAGCCGGCGTAGAGATCTTCCGGGCTGTGGGCGGGGAAGCTGTGCAGCTCCAGTCGCAGGTGGAAGACCGCACCTGGTTCCAAGTTCATGGGACGATCCGCCAAGGGGCCCGGGTAGTTGTATTTACCACCTTCCCGCACGCCGGGGCTTTTCAGAATGAGCCGGGCGGAGCGACGATCCTCGGACTCAATCAGCTCCAAGGCATGATCGCCCTGAGTTGTGCCTTGGTCGGTCATGAGCAGAAAACCACGTTGAAAGCCGGGCGAGTAGATGCCCACGCAGGGAGTGGCGCAATCCCCCGTCAGCACCTGAAACCGGCTGGGGCCGGGGCCGTGGGTGAGATGCGGGGCATTGGAAAGTTGCACCCAGTTGTGCGGATCCGGTTCCGGGGAGTGGGGAATAGGTTTTCCATAAGCCTCATAAATCGGAAAGCGGTTGCCTGCATAAACACAGGCGGGCAGGAAGACCCAATCCTTTTCCGACCATTGTTCAAAGTGAAGCTGCAGACCCAGGGCGATGTCCTGACAGGAACCTTCCACCACGCTGAATTTCAAATCCAAGGCGATACTGGAAGGGCTGAGATCCTTGGCCTGAAGTTGGAGTTGCACGCGGCCTCCCCCTAAATTCAGGCACGCTCCATCGGCCAGTTCCAGAGACTGGCTCTGTTCGAGTTGGGATCCTGTATAGTGAAGACCCAGGACGGAGGCTTGGATGGATTGGGTTTGAAGATGAGTCTGGAAAGAAAGCAGAGGGTCCGAGTGGTGATTCATGAGTTTTAGATTGGAAAATGGAATTCAATCAGGTCGTGAGGGGTTGGCAAATTGAATATTGGATAATTAATTCTCTGGTAATCGCACCGACACGGACTTCGTTCCGACATTTTCTTGACCCTATCGGGACAGACTGCAAGCCTGATCAGATTAAGTTCCGCTATCTTTTCACTAGCATGACAGCTGATTACGATTCCTCACCCTGGCCCCCTACCAAAGCCCAGGCATGGTATGAGTCCCTCCCCCAACTGGTCGGAGCCAACTATCTGCCGCGCACGGCGGTCAATCAACTCGAGATGTGGCAGGACGAAACCTGGCGGCCCGACATCATCGACGAAGAGCTGGGCTGGGCGGCCTCGCTCGGTTTCAACAGCATGAGGGTGTTTCTGCACGATCTCATGTGGAAACGGGACGCGCCGGCTTTTTTAAATCGCATCGAGGAGTTCCTGGCCATCGCGGATCGGCACGGCCTGGGTATCATGTTGGTTTTTTTTGACAGTGTCTGGCACCCTTTTCCTTACCTTGGCAAACAGCGTGAGCCGGAGCCGGGTGTTCACAACTCCGGCTGGTTGCAAAGTCCGGGGGTGGCGGTGCTGCGTTCCCCGGAAGCCTTTGCCGAGTTGGAGGAGTATGTCACGGGTGTGGTGGCGCACTTTCGTCAAGACCGCCGGGTGCAGGTCTGGGATCTTTGGAATGAGCCTGACAACAACAACGGAGCCTCGCGGGCCCGCGGGATTTGGGTGCGGCCAAGTCGGAAGTGGTGCGGCCTCTGCTGGAAAAGGTCTTTGCCTGGGCGCGGGCGGCCCGGCCCACCCAGCCGCTGACCAGTGGCATCTGGGCGGGCGACTGGACCCGGCCGGACTGGCCGCAGGGTATGGAGCGGACCCAGATTGAGAATTCCGATGTGATCAGTTTTCACAACTACAGTCCGCCGGAGGATTTGGCGGCGCGGATTACCCTGCTGCAACAACGCTTCGGGCGTCCGCTGCTCTGCACGGAATATATGGCGCGGGCCCAGGGCAGCACCTTTGAAGCCTGCCTGCCCCTGCTCTGTCAGCACAAGGTGGCCGCTTACAACTGGGGTTTTGTAATGGGTCGTTCCCAAACGCATCTTCCCTGGAACTCCTGGCAGTCTCCCTACACCAGCGAGCCGCCCCTGTGGTTCCATGACATCTTCCGCGCCGATGGCAGTGCCTACCGCGCGAAGGAAGTCGAGTTTCTGCGTGCTCTCTTGTTGAAGCAGCAGTGATGGTGAAAGGGTCGTTGTTCACAATGCTTGACGGGCCGGAGTGTTTGGCTGCGGGATTGTGGATCTGAACTGTTTCCGGGGCGTGGATTAACAAAAATGTTAGTCAAAACCTCTACGGCAGTTCCATGGTGGAATGGGTAGAAGGGCTTTTTCAGAATCAAGGACAAAGCTCCTGCGCTCACGAGCATGAGCGGAACGGATTCTCGATCACGATACCGTAGTAGCTAGCGTGGTCGGACAAGTCCTCGCTGAGAATGCGGCTGCATTCAGAGGCTTCGGCAGCGGCTACGATCAGGGAGTCCCACCACGAAAGCTGATAGCGGCTCTGGGTGTGATAGGCGCGGTTCAGGAGGGTCATGTTGAGTGCCAGCGGTTCCCATGCACTTAAAGCTTCGATGTCGTCCCAAGCCTCCTCCGGTGAGAGGCCGGGATCGAGTTTACGGGTCACGTTGACGAAATACTCGTTGAGCACCTGCACGGAGAGTCTGCCGGTGCGAGTGCTCCAAAGTTCCTCAAGCCGCGCACTGGCGATAGCCTGCTTTGAGGGCTCGGAAGCATCCCGGGCGTAAAGCAGGATGTTGGTGTCCACAAAAATGCTATCGTTCATAGAGGCTCTCCCGACGGGGATATTTAGCGTCGGCAGACTTTAGAGGACGGGGGAGCCTGGCCTGGAACCTTCGCTTGGCGCGTTCATAGTTCTTTTCCGAGAGCATTTTTTTGCGCAATTCTTCGCCCAGCAAGCGGGAGACGCTCGTATCATGTTGGGCCGCCCAGACTTTGCTCCAGCGCAGGACATCTTCATCGAGGGTGATGGTCACGTTTTTCATGTAACACGAAAATAGTGTTCATTGGTCCTTGTGTCAATGCCCCTGACTCAACCCCCTTTTCTTGGTAACTGGTAAGAGGTATTCAGTCCTTGGCAGTCAAAGCGGTTGCTTTCGCAGGGTTTGACCCTCCACCCAGGAGCCTTCGATGAGGATGGTTTTGGGATTGCTGGGGATGCCATATTCGTTGCGATGCAATTGGGCGACCAGTGCGTCCACGATGGCGGCTCCGATGCGGTCCCAGTGTTGCTGGATGCCACTTAAGCCAGGGGTGGAAAGGGGGGAGCTACAATCCAGATGGACAAGCCCAAGATCACGTGGAGCATGCAAACCTTTTTTTTGCAGAGCCTAGG
>JAAUTS010000216.1 GCA_012031345.1 Blastochloris sp.
GACGGCTTTGTTGGATTCCAGTCGGGTGAGGCCGGTGATTTGTGCGTCTGGGATGACGGCGGCCACGGCACAGGCCAGGATGTGCCAGGGATTTCGGGATACTCCATCTGGAAGCGGGTCTCCAGGTGTTGGAGACGTTCTTCGAGGAGACGGATTTTTTCCAACAGAGGCTCGGGAGCGGGAGGAGGGGTCATGCGAGTTCCTCGACTTTAGCTTCGTGGGTGCGTCCGGCCACGGTGATGCGGAGGTGGCGGGTGGAGCCGGATTTCCCTGTGCTGGGGGCGGACGGAGTGGAGGAAGGGGAACTGGGAGCCTTGGGCCGTTTGCCTTGGAACCAGTCGAGGGTTTGCTGGGGGAACATGGCGTAGAGGACGGCGGCTTCCTCCGTGGCAGGGAGTCCGCGTTCGACGATTTCTTCCATGAGCTTGGGCATACGAGGGGGGAGCAGGTCGGCGGGGCGTCCCAGAACGGGTTCCTGTTTGCTGAGACGGATGGCGAGTTCCCGGATTTCCGGTTGGATGGGGCCGGGGGTTTTGCCGTATTTACCCAAGGCGATGTCGATGGCGGCGGGGCGAAGTTTTTCCAAGGTCCGAACTTGATGTTCAGCATGGCTTGGGTGCCGACGATTTGGGAGGTGGGAGTGACCAGGGGATCCAGCCCAGAGCTTCCCGGACGCGGGGGATCTCTTTCATGACCTCCTGGTCTTTGTCGGCCATGTTGAGTTCTTTGAGTTGGTTGCGGAAATTGCTCAACATACCGCCGGGGATTTGGAGGGAGAGAATATCCGGGTCGGTGCGTTCGTTGTTGGGGCTGGTGAACATTTTCAATTCCTCGTAAACGACTTCCAACTTGGTCCTAATTTCGGCTAACAACTCCAAGTCAAAATGGTCAGGGCAGCGCGGGTGTCCCTCCAGGGCGGCCAACATGCGCAGGGTGTCGGGCTGGGCTGTGCCGTTGGCGAAGGGGCTGATGGAAGTCTCTACGGCATAGGCACCAGCGTCGATTCCTGCGAGGTAGCTGGGCAGAGCCATGCCTGCGGTGTCGTGGCTGTGAATGCCAACGTCGAGGCCGGTCTTTTCCCGCAGGGCGCGGACGAGGGTACTGGCCACGCCGGGCACCAGGATGCCGGACATGTCTTTGATGGCCAGAGAGTGGCAGCCCATTTCAGCCAAATCACAGCCGAAGTGGACGAAGTGATCCACGGTGTGGACGGGGCTGGTGGTGTAGCAGATTTCTCCCCGGGCATGTTTGCCGGAGGCGATGACGGCTTGGATGGCGGTGCGAAGGTTGGCGGGATCGTTCAGGGCGTCGAAGATGCGGAAGATATCGCAACCCGCCAGGGCGGAGCAGCGCACGAAGGCTTGCACCACATCATCCGGGAAGCTGGTGTATTGGACAATGTTTTGACCACGGAGGAGCATGAGGTGCGGGGTTTTGGGGGCAGCCTGCTTGACGCTGCGCATGCGTTCGAAGGGGTTTTCCCCCAGAAAGCGCAGGCAGGCATCGATGGTGGCCCCGCCCCAGGTTTCCAGTCCGGCGAAACCAGCCTGATCGAGCAGGGGCGCCACGGAGAGCATCTGTGGGGTGCTCATGCGGGTGGCGGCTAGGGACTGGTGACCATCCCGAAGGGCGGTGTTGATGAAGCGGATGGGAGGCACGGTGGAACTCATGCGGAACATTTTGCACATCGGAGCCCGGGATGCTACGCGCTAGATGCGCTCTTTCGCGCATTTTATGATGTCATGGAATGCGGGCCGTGCTAATTTCAGGTCATGCCACGGGTGATTCGCCGAGCTTTGTTTGAAAAGTTGAGTCAACATGCGGAATGGTTGAAGTTTCAGGCCAGTTTTCAATCCGCCACATCCCTGCGAGTGGAGTTGGTGGATGAATTGGGCTGCACGCATGGCCCCTGCCCGAAGAAGTCCGGTCTCTGTCAACAAGTGAATGCCTGTGAATCGGGCCGACTTTATTGTGAAGGGTTCCGGCAGGGGGGTGTTTGCTCAGGTTCAGCAGGATTCGGTTCAAATCCACCTGCGATGTGGGACTTTGTGAAGTGGTGGTGCCTTTGCAAATCAGTGGGCTCAATGTGGGATATTTGGTGTTCGGGGGCTTCAAGCTCAAGAGTTTGAGCGGGCCGGAGCTGAAGCGGACCCGGCATTTGCTGGCCAAGGCGGGGATTCCCGTTTCGGAGGAGCAGGTGCAAAGGGGTTGGGAAGAAGTTCCTCAACTGGACGGAGCCACCTCGGAGGCATACACCTATTTTGTGGAGATGGCGGCGCGTCATATTTCGGAGCAGTTGACCTCACATTTGATTCGCAGCACGGAGTCGGTGCCTGAATTGATCGCCAGAGCCTGCAAAGTGATTCAGCGCGATGTGTTTGTGGCGGATGTGAATCTCCTGGGGGTGGCCCGGGAATGTGCCGTCAGCTCGGGACATCTTTCCCGTCTGTTTCATCAATCCACCGGGCTGACCTTCCGCGAGTATGTGGTGCGCTTGCGGGCGGAGCACGCGCATGATCTGCTGCGGCATAGCAAGAAAAGTGTGACGGAAATTGCTTTTGAGTCGGGGTTCCAATCCATCTCACAATTCCATCGCATGTTCCGGCGCATTTATCGCTGCACCCCGCGTGAGCTGAGGGCTTCCGCTCATGCTGGAATCACTGGGACCCAGCGGACCTGGGCTAGGCCTCCGAGGACGGCTTCCACGGGTTCTAAACAAAACTCGCATATTGTGCCCATGCTTTCCGCTCTTGACGGATAAGCACCCGCACCCAACGATCTATATTAACGCAAGATGAATCCTACCCATTCCACGCCAACTCCCCGTCTGGTCCGTCCGCAAGAAGCGGTCGCCTTCGGAGAATCGGTGCTCTGGCTGGATGTGCGAACGGGTGCGGAATTTGCCGAGGCGCACATTGCTTCCTCCCTGCTCCTGCCCTTGCATGAGTTGGATGCCTCGAAATTGTCGTCGCGGGTCCAAGGCAAAGAGGCGATTCTTGTGGTGTGTCGTTCGGGTCAGCGTTCCTTGAAGGCGGCTGAGCAATTGACCGGGAAAGGTTTGCCGGAGTTGCGGGTGTTGGAGGGGGGCATTCAGGCTTGGGAATCGGCGGGATTGGCGTTGGTGCGCGGAAAAAAAGTGATGTCTTTGGAGAGGCAGGTTCGTATTGCGGCCGGCAGTTTGGTTTTTTTGGGTGCGGTGCTGGGTGCCTGGGTTCACCCCGGATGGATAGCGCTGTCTGGATTTGTGGGGGCCGGACTGGTTTTTGCCGGGATCACCGACACTTGCGGAATGGGCATGTTGATCGCCAGAATGCCTTGGAATCAGGCCGCCGGAGGCTCGGAGCCTGCGGGTGAGAAACGTAGTTGAGCCGAGCTTGCGCTAAACGGCGATGTTGGCTTTTAACTTAGGGATAACAACCAGAAGGGCGGAACCGACCAGAAGCAGGCCATAGGTCATCCAGGAAGGGTGACGGAAGACCACGTTGTCATCAGGCCGCCTTGGATTGTAATAGACCGTCATGGGAGTGGAGAACTTGGTGACACCGCGGCCCAGTGGGGGAGGATTGCCGCCGAAGTAGAGATTCGTGACCGGGATAACCCTTCCCTCCTTTTCAAAAGTTAACACCTTCCACTCACCATCAAACTTGGGGTGGGGGTGATAGACGGCCTGAGTTTTGACCCAATTCCATGAGAGGAGACATCCGATCAGACCCACCGTCGCCCAGAGGTAGCAGAGTGCGGCAAAGCCGTAGAGGGCGAAGATGAGATCCCGGTAGAGGGAGTCGTTGCTGAATTTGCGATAAAATTCGTCGGGTTTTGCAACATGCAGAGAAAGGTATC
>JAAUTS010000217.1 GCA_012031345.1 Blastochloris sp.
GCCAGCCTCCAGGCGCCTTAGTTCCAACTTCCTTTGATATTCCGTCAATCCATCGCTTGGTTTCATCCTACTCAGACAAGCATGGACTGTACCAATTCCTTACTTCCTTGTACAAAGATCAGTAAATGACCACCGTTTGTTCAAAGCAGAGCAGGAGGCGATCACGGAGCAAGACATGGCCTTGAGTTACGATCAGGTGGAAGCGACTTCGAAACGCCAGGCCCTGCTGGAAGTAGATTTTCTTTCTGCCATGATGGAATTTGTGATAACTGCTCATGATCGAGCTTAACCCTTGTCATCTAATACTTGAAATATAATATATCAGCATGACTTATACTTATTTGAATGTTCATGAAGCAGCTTCCTTGATTCAACACGGCGAAACCATCGGGTTCAGTGGGTTTACTCCGGCGGGTGCGGTCAAGGCGATTCCCAAGGCCCTGGCCCAACGAGCACGAGAGCACCATGAGCGTGGCGAGGCGTTCAAGGTGGCGGTGGTGACGGGGGCTTCGACCGGACCCTCCTTGGACGGGGAGCTGGCCAAGGCAGAGGCCGTCTCGTGGCGCACCCCCTATCAGTCGAGCAAGGAGCTGAGGCAAAGCATCAATGAAGGGAAGACCCGGTTCTTTGACATGCACTTGTCCACTCTCTCCCAATCCCTGCGTTATGGTTTCCTGGGGAAAATGAATTGGGCCATAGTGGAGGCCTGTGATTTGACGGACGACGGTGAAATTGTGCTGACCACATCGGTCGGTGCCGCTCCCACCTTTTGCCGGGTGGCAGACAAAATTTTGGTTGAGCTGAATCGTTTTCATCCGCCCGCTCTGCGTGGTTTGCACGACTTATATGAACCGCTGGATCCGCCGCATCGCCTGCCTATCCCCATTCTGAAGCCCTCGGATCGAATCGGCTCGGCGACCTTGAAGGTGGACCCCAGGAAGATTGTGGGCGTGGTGGAAACTTCGCTCCCGGATGAGACGGCGGGCTTTGCCGCTTCGGACGAGGTGACGGATCGGATCGGAGAAAATGTGGCGGCTTTCCTGGCTGAAGAGCTGAGGCAGGGAAGAATCCCGGCGGAGTTTCTGCCTCTGCAATCGGGTGTAGGAAACATTGCCAATGCCGTTTTGGGATCTCTCGGAAGGGAGAAGGCGATTCCTCCCTTTGAAATGTTTACCGAGGTGATCCAGGATTCCGTCTTGGATCTGATGCGCAGTGGGAAGGTTAAATTTGCCACGGGAACCTCCATTACGGTGAGTTCGGAAGCCTTGAAATCGGTCTATGAAGACCTGGATTTTTTCCGGCCACGACTTCTCTTGCGTCCGCAGGAAATCACGAACAACCCGGAACTGGTCCGACGCCTCGGGATCATCACGATCAACACAGCCTTGGAAGTGGATTTGTTTGGCAATGTCAACTCCACCCACGTTATGGGAAAAAATCTGATGAATGGCATCGGTGGTTCGGGGGATTTTACCCGCAACGGTTATCTCTCACTTTTTACCTGTCCCTCTACGGCCAAGGGCGGAAAAATCAGCACCATTGTTCCGGTGGTGAGTCATATGGATCACAGCGAACATTCGGTTCAAGTGGTCGTGACGGAGCAAGGGGTGGCGGACTTGCGCGGGAAGTCACCCACGGAACGGGCTCATCTCATTGTGCAGAATTGTGTTCATCCCGACTATCGCGAGGAGTTGAGCGGCTACTTCAGCAAGGTGAGAGATGGGCACACGCCACACACCTTGGGGGCGGCTTACGCCATGCACCAACAGTTTCTTCAGACGGGATCGATGCGGGGGGTGAGTTGGGAGAAGTATTTTTAATGGCATGATCCCGTGACGGGTATAGGATGCGGGCATGACGGAGTCGGAGTCTTTCATGCTGGAGGCGTTGAGGCTTGCCCGCGAGGGCATGCAGGGAAATCGAGGCGGCCCTTTTGGGGCGGTGATCGTGAAGCAGGGACAGGTTATTGCCCGGGGGCAAAACCGGGTCACGTCCGATCTGGATCCTACGGCTCATGCCGAGGTGGTGGCCATCCGCGAGGCTTGTCGTGTGCTGGGTCGATTTGATTTGAGGGGTTGCGAGATTTACAGCAGTTGCGAACCCTGCCCCATGTGTTTGGCTTCGATTTATTGGGCCCGGCTGGATCGGCTGACCTATGCGGGCACACGCGAAGACGCGGCCGGGGCGGGTTTTGATGATGCCGTGCTCTATTCGGAACTGCCCAAAGAAAGCCATGAAAGAACCCTGCCCTGTCAAACGATGTTACGGGAAGACGCGCAACAGTTGTTTGCGGAATGGAATTTGAAGACGGACAAAGTTCTGTATTGAGAGATACAGGCTGCGAGACGCTTGAAATTGCTTGAGGGGAATTGATTCCCCACAAAGGACAAACAGAGGAATTGTTGAGAAGCACATCATACGGTAGGTTTAGAATTTGGGTTGGATTCAATGGCAATGCTCAAAATCTAAGTTTTTTGCTCTTTTATGATTTTGCAGATTGATTTCCAAGCCGATTGTTTTTCTTTAAAACTTGGAACTTGAAAGGTGGGGCGGAAACGGGATGCTTGAGCAAGGCATGAGTCAACCTCCGGGAAATTGTTTCACACGAACGGGCATTCTTTTTGTGGTTTCCGCGCCTTCTGGAACAGGCAAGACCACCCTTTGTAACAATCTGCGTCAGTCGGGGGATTTTGTTTATTCCGTTTCCTGCACGACGCGGAAAATACGTCCGGGCGAGGAGGATGGGGTGGATTACCATTACATCAGTCAAGAGGAGTTCAAGAGACGGGTGGACGCAGGGGATTTTCTCGAACACGCGGAGGTTCATGGCAATCATTACGGCACCTTGAAGGAACAGGTGCAGGTTGAGTTGAACGGGGGGACGGATGTGTTGTTGGACATTGATGTGGCCGGCGCGCGGCAAATCCGTTCCTGCCCCGACTCATCCATCCAGCAAGCTCTGGTGGATGTTTTTATCATGCCGCCTACCTTGCAGGAGCTGGAGAAACGCCTGCGTAAACGAGGGACAGAGACGGAGGAGCAGATTGGGACACGCATGGCCAACGCTGCTTCGGAGATGGGTTTTTGGCAGGAATACAGCTACACGTTGCTGAGTGAGACCATGGAGGAAGACTTGATCAAGTTCAGAGCCATCATGAGGGCGGAACGTTATCGCAGCGCACGTCTGCGTCGCAAATAGGGGAGAATGTCATCATGTCGGAAACAACTCAAAAACGAATGGTGTTAGGAGTGACGGGCTCCATAGCGGCTTACAAGGCGGCGGAGGTGGCCAGTGCCTTGAGCAAGGCAGGAATTTTAGTGGATGTGGTTATGACGGAGGAGGCGGTAAGATTCATCACGCCCCTGACCTTCACCGCGTTGACGCATCGTCCGGTGGTCACGGGCTTGTGGGAGGAGGAGCAGCCGAGTCGGCCCACCCACATTGAGTTGGCGGATGCGGCGGATCTTATTTTGGTGGCGCCTGCCACGGCCAATGTTCTGGCCAAGATGGCTCATGGTTTGGCGGATGATGCGTTGACCGCTATCCTTTTGGCGACCCAGGCTCCGGTTCTGGTGGCTCCGGCCATGAACGGGAAGATGTGGAGTCATCCCGCCACGCAGGCGAATGCGGCGCTTCTTCAGTCGCGCGGAGTGGAGATGATCGGGCCGGAGGCGGGTCTGTTGGCTTGTGGTTATGAGGGTTTAGGCCGGCTTTGGCCCGTGGCTGAGATTGTTCAGCGTTGCCTTAGGATCCTGGGGTCGGGCGTGATCGGGGTGGCGGGATCTGAAGTTATGGGGGGGTAAAGATGGATTGCAGGGGAGT
>JAAUTS010000053.1 GCA_012031345.1 Blastochloris sp.
GTTTTCACCGTGGTGGCGGATCAGGTCCGTGCCCTGGCGGATCGCACCCGTTTTGGCCACGGTCGAAAATTGAAAAACTCGTCATGGGCATCCAGTCGGAAACTGCCGAAGCCGTCCGTCAGATGGAACGCGCCAACATCGAGGTGGAAAACGGCACCCGTCAGGTGGGCAGTGCCGGCACCTCGCTCGGCAACATCGTGGAAGCCTCCGTGGACTCCTCCACCCTGGCCAACCAAATCAGCCAATCCGCCACCCTCCAGGAACGCCGCGCCCAAGCCATGTTGCAGGCCATCGTCACCATCAATCAAATCGCGGAAGACACCCGCAACCGAACTCTCGACTTCCGCGAAACCAGCGACCTTCTGGCCACTCTGGCCGTGGAGCTGAACAAACAACTAGCCAACTTCCAAGTGGCGGATCAAGCCCTCGCTGCGGAATAAACCGCCACACCTCTCCGCATGTCCGCCCGACCCCAGACAACCCGGACCAGCCAGCGGCACCTCGACCGATCCTGCCCACGCGCCCACCCACCCTCAGCGCGCAGGAAAACTCCCCCCTGCAACTCAGTCCAGCCTCCTCCACACGCCTGGGCCAGACGACGACCTCTTTTGTTTTTCCTCCCCGCAGCGCCCCGACAACTCCCTCCACAGCCGAACCAGCCCTAGCGGAACCGACCTCGACCCAACCAGAGCCGGCAGACGATACCGACTACCTTGCCCTGTTCCAGGAAGAGGCAGCGCCCTACCTGCACGACCTCGCAGAGGCACTTACGCAACTGGCCCGGGATCCCAGCCTGGACAAACCTTGGACCACGTTCCGCGCACGTTATCACACCATCAAAGGTGCCGCCGCCACGCTGGGACTGAGCGAGGCCACCGCGCTGGCCCGGCAAGGGGAAGAACTCGGCATGGAAATGTTGGATGCGCCGGAATTGAGAAATACGCAGCGCGTCCAAACAGCCTGGTCTCTCACCCAAAAAACAGCCGACTGCCTCCACTTGGATTGGCCTGAAGCCTTTCCCCAACCTACCCCCGCCAGCCCTCCGATACCTAACGAGTCTGGTCTGGAACAAAGCTATAGCCTGGCCCAAAGCATCCTGCAGGATTGGCAACTCAAACCGGAACTACCCTCCTATCAAGTCGAATTCAAACAAGCCCTGGACCGCATCGCACGGCAGTTGCGGGAGCAGTCCGCGCCCGGCCTCCATGTTTTGGCCGGGCAGGTGGATCAATTCAGTCTTTTCGTGGAAAGCCTGCAACCCGGTCAATTCATTGACCCCTTTTTTATCGTGGCCCGGCGTTGCCTAGGAGATGCCCATGATTTCAGCCGCAGCTCGGAAATCTCCAAAGGGCTGACCTGGAATCGAAAGTGGTCTTTCTACTTTTCATCACTCCGCGTCGCCCTGGCCGCCGAAGCCCGGCGCGGTGGCGGTTCCGGTCCCTTGGAGTCCGATTCTCTGGACCCGGAAATGTTGGAGGTCTTTGCCCAGGAAGCCACCACTCAATTCGAAGAGATTGAAAACGCCCTGTTGCTCTGGGAAAAAAATCAGGACATCCCCACCCAGTTAAAAACCATCCGCCGCTGCTTCCACACTCTGAAAGGTGCCGCCAACAGCGTGGATCTGCGCAGCCTGGGCCAAGGCTTCCATCTTTTGGAGGACAGCGTCGAAACCCTCAACCCCGACCAGATTCCCGAACCCCTTTTTCAATGCCTGCTCACTTGCGTGGATCAAGCCAAGGCCTACATCACCGAACTCAACTCCAATCCTCACGCCATCTGGCCCCATGATTGGAAGGCTTCCCTCCTCGCCCTCAAATCGACCCCCATTCCGACCACAGACCAGACCCCGGTTGACTTGGAAATGCTCGAAACTTTTGTCGAAGAGGCTGCCCAGCTTTTTGAACAAATGGAAAGTGCCATCCTTTCCTGGGAAAAACTGGATCGCGTCGATGAACAAAAAGCCGCGCTGCGCCGGACTTTCCACACCCTGAAGGGCGCCGCCAACAGCATCGACCTCCAGGGACTCGGACAGGGCTTCCATGTGCTCGAGGATTTCATGGATCAGATCCAGCCCAAAGATCCACCCATCGGACTCTTTGAATTTCTACTCAAGTGCGCCGACCAAGTCCGTGCCTACATCGACGACCTGAGTCGCAATCACGCCGCCCCCTGGACTCATGATTGGAAGCAGCAGATCGATGATTTGAAAAAGGGCCGTATCCTGGGGGCCTCCCTGGCACCTGTCCCCACCCCGCAGAATCCCGACGCCAAAACCGACTCCAGCGAAGAACGTCAAGTCGTCCGGGTGGAAGCACGACAACTCCGCCAGGTCATGCATCAAGTCACCGAGATGTTGGCCGAGCAAAGCAGCTTCGAAGGCAAACTGTCCCTGCTCGAAGATCTGCTCAAACAGTGGCAAAGTGGCAGTGCCCGACTGCGGGACCAACTCCAGGAGCCCGACGCCCTCAACTCCCCCCTCCTCAACCCCTTGTCCGCTCACATGCAAGACGAGTCCTCTCTGCAACAAAAGTTGAACCAACTGCTTACCCAGTATCGCGAGGACAATCTGCTGCTGCGCCGCCACTCCCGCCGCCTGCAAAATGATCTGGCCTCCCTCAACATGGCCCCGGTCTCCGCCCTCTTCCGCCGCCTGCAACGTGTTTTCCGGGACGCCCTCAAGGAGGAAAAAAAAGAAGCGAATCTTTTGCTCGAGGGGGAACACACCCTGTTGGACAAAACCGTGGTCGATTCCCTCTACGGCCCTCTGCTCCATGTGGTCCGCAATGCCGTGGCCCACGGCATCGAGGCTCCTGACAAACGGGAGCAACTCGGCAAACCTCGCTGCGGCAAGGTTCGCATGAGTGCCCGCCCGCTCTCGGATCAGGTCGTGATCGAAGTGCAGGACGACGGCGGCGGCATCCACGAAGCCATGGTCCGCAAACGCGCCATAGATCGCGGCATGATCCCCGCCGACGCTCCCGACCTCAACGCGGTCCAGATTGTGGAACTGCTTTCCGACCCGGCTTCAGCACCAAAGAAACCATCAGCAGCGTGGCCGGGCGCGGGGTGGGACTGGATGTGGTCAAGGGTGAGATTGAAGCCATGAACGGCTCGGTCAACCTCGACTATCAAGTCGGCTCCGGCTCCACCTGGACCATCAAGGTTCCCCTCACCCTCTCCGCTTCCGAGGCTCTCGTGGTCAGCATCGGCACCATGCGCCTGGCCCTGCCCCTGAGTTATGTTCAACGCTGCGTTCGGATTCTTCCGGGCAATCTCACCCTCCATCAGGGACTACCTCACTACCGGGATGAGCGCGGCCTGCTGCCCTGCCTGCATTTGGGCGAGCTGTTTCAACTTGATTCCGAAGGTGCCCCCCTGGGCGTGGTGGTCGATTCCGGACTGGTTCAAGCCGTGCTCCGGGTGGACACCCTCATCGCTCGTCGCGAGATCGTGACCAAGGATCTGGGCTCCTTCATGGGCGGGATGCCCCACCTGGCAGGTGCCACCATGGACAGCGACGGCTCCCTGCTGCCCATTCTGCAACTTCCTAACATCCTGCAAAGAATGGCCTCCGAGCTGACTTCCATCAGCACCTCCGGCGTGCTGCAAACTCCAACATCCGAATCCTTGCCCGCTTCTGTTGAAAGCAGTCCCGTCATCTCTGCGTCCGAGCCCACTCCCACTCAATCCCAGGGACAGGAACCACCCTTCGTTCTGGGCCGTCCTCCCCGTATTCTGCTGTGTGACGACTCCGTCAGCGTCCGCCGCGCTCAGGTCAAACAACTCAGTCAGTTGGGTTATGAAGTCACCGCCGTCAATGATGGTCAGGAAGCTCTGGAGCGTGCCCAACAGGAATCCTTTGACCTGCTGATGACTGATTTGGAAATGCCCCGCATGGACGGCTTTGAACTGGTCCGCGCCATCCGGGCTCTGCCTGCCTTGCAAAGCCTGCCCATCATCGTCATCACCTCTCGTGCTTTGGAAAAATTTGCCTCGGAAACCGTTTCCCTCGGTGCCACCGCTTGCCTGGGTAAACCTTTTGTGCCCAGCCAATTTGAACGTCTTCTGCAAAGCGAGGCTCAACTGTATCTCTTGCGGAGACAAAACCCTTGATGCGCTCCCGCCTCTCCCTAACCTAAATTTAGCATGAACCAGCCCGACCTCATTGATCCGCTGCTGCGAAGACTTCCTCTCTTCGCCTGGCTGAGTGCGGAGAGCATCGCCTGGTTTGCTCACTACGCGGAGACGCATGATTTGGCCCAGGGTGATGTCTTGTTTCCACAAGGCAGTCCGGGCGATTCCCTCTATGTTATTGTCTCCGGGGAAATCACTTTCATCTCAGGCCAGTCTGAAGACACCGACGAGCAAAGCGCTTCGACTCTGGAAGAGGGGGAAACCTTCGGTGAACTGAGCCTGTTGGAGACACGACCCCGTCTGGCCATGGCCCGGGCCGCCCTGCCCTCTCGTCTGCTCCAGATCAAATCCACGCTGTTCCGGGAGTTCGCCCAAAAAAACCAGGATCAACACGCCATTCTCTTCACCAATCTCGCCCGCGATCTGGCCCGTAAAATCCGCAGCCTCAACGCCAAGAAATCTTCCCTCCACCCTGCATGAGCCTTCCCATCGAGCATCTCGCCGCCAAGGAAAAGATCTTTGCCGCCTTTAAGGAGTTTCCTCTTTTTCAAGGATTACCTGATGAGGTGCTGGTCGTTTTCTTCGTCGCCGCACAGGAGGAAATTTATCGCAACGGACAGGTCGTGATGAAGGAGGGGGATCATGGGCAGGAACTCTTCATCATCGGTGGAGGCACGGTGGATGTTTTCATTCATCACGGAGAATCTGAACAAACCCGTCTGGCCCAACTGCACAAAGGCGATTTTTTTGGTGAAATGTGTGTCATCGAGCCCTCCCTGCGTTCCGCCACCGTGGTGGTTTCGGAGACGGCCATCCTTTACTCACTGAAAAGCACCTGCCTCAACAAGGTCTATCAGGTCTGGCCGGAACAGCAATCCACCATCATGGCCAACCTGGCACGGGAACTTTCAAAACGGGTGCAGCAGCTCGACCCCACCTACTTCGACCGCGCCTGGTAAGCCTCAAGCCTAACTTGTCAGGAAGGGCTATCCGACGTCGCTTCACTTTCCTTGGCGGCGGGCCAGAAAAGATGCACGAGCAGATACCCCGCGCTACCCAAAGCCAATCCCAGAGCCAAACAACCCACAAAAAGAGCCGCCACCATTTGACCCAGCTCCCCAGCATCGGAAAATATCCATTGAAATTCAAATTTGGAGAGATGACTAAATATGGTTTTCCAACCCTCTCTGGATTCCGGAGTGTATCCCAAAATACGGCAACCTAACAAATAGGCGACTGGATAATACAACGGTGCGGTCAGGGGATTCGTCAACCATTGAAGGGCAAAGGCGACGGGAATATTCGAGCGCGTAAACAAGGCCAAAGTGCAGGCCAAGAGCAGATGAAACCCCATAAGTGGGCTTAACGAAACCAAGGAACCCAAAAGCCAGGCCCGAGCCACGGGTTCACGTTTCAGACGCCACATGTCCTTATGAAAAAGATGATCCCCCAACCACCCGTGAAGTTTCCCGCCCTGCAATCGTTTGCGGGAGACGCCCCGTTGATGCAGCCAGCGGAATAATTTCAGCTGCATAGAGCTTAGCTTGGCGGAGTGACGCCAAACTCCTGCACCAGCTTGAGAGCCTGCTGAACCTGCTCGGGCTTCATGGACTGTTGCAAACGCTGGGCATCCGCTTTGGACGGCTCATCCCCCCGCTTGCCCGCCAGCACAAACCACTTCATAGCCAGAACTGGATCCCCCGGCAGCACCTTGCCTTCATCATAAATCACTCCCAAATTCACCATCGCATTCAAATTGTTTTGCGCAGCCGCCTTCTCCAACCAAAAAACCGCCTTGGTCCCGTCCACCTTGACTCCGCGTCCCTGATAATAAAGCAGACCCAGATCATTCTGCGCGCCTTCATGTCCCTGGTTCGCCGCCTTTTCATACCAAATCGCCGCCTTGGAGGGATTGGCCAAACGCCGCTTCCTTTCATATACAGAGCCGCCAAAAGATTTTGACTCTCCGCATCCCCCGACTCCGCACTACGCTCGATCCACTCCGCCCCCTTGGTCGGATCCGCCTGCACTCCGAATCCGTTCAGGTAAGCCTTGCCCAGGTTGAAATAAGCCGGCGCATAGGACGCCGCCGCCGCCTTTTCATACCAGGCCAGGGCGGCTCTTGAATCAAAACTCGTTCCATACCCGTTGGCCTTGCATACCCCGACCACGTTCATGGATTTGGGATGGCCCGCCTCCGCCGCCTTCAGCGTCCACTCAAAACCTTTTTCCTTACTCACTTCCACACCTTGACCCGCCCAGTAACGCAAACCCAGGCTTGCCATGGCCTCCGCCTCCCCCGCTTCCGCCGCTTTTTTTACTTCGGCCAAACTTTTTCCTTCCAGAGGATCTTTGCTCAAATCAGCCCGCAATTCCAGAACACTGCAAGCCAGCACCAGAATGAAAAACAACCACTTCATGTTAGGCTCCAATTTGTATCCGCATGGCCAGAGGTTCAGGCAGTTTCGCCGCCATGATTTTTTCTGCGCCAGCTCAATGTTGTAGGTGACCCGTCGAAATTCCACAATCCCCTGTTCCGGCGTGTAAATCACATAACTGGCCCGCCAATCCCGGTCCCGTGGCTGACCCACCGCACCCACATTGATCAGGTATCGCGCGCCCTTTTTTAATTCCAGACGCAACATGCTCGGCAGCTCCACCACGCCGCGCTCCTTCACAAAGGTTTTCGGAATATGGGTGTGCCCACAAAAACAAACCGCCGTGGTTTGATAGGTGAAACTGCTTTCCGCCTCCAAATCCGAAGTCACATAGTTCCAATGACTCGGGTCATCCATGGAGGCGTGAACCGCCGTAAAGCCGCCGATTTTCAAATGCAGAGGCAGACTGCCCAGGTAGCCTTTTTCTTCGTCAGACAACCTTTTCTTGGAGTAGGCGATTCCCTCCCCCGCCAGCGCATTGAAGTTTTTGGCCTCCTTGGTGCCGGAAACAATTTCATCATGATTGCCCAAAATCACCGGACAACCCAGGGTGCGGACCAACTTGAGACATTCATGGGGACTGGCATTGTAGCCCACGATATCTCCCAGACAAATCGGATGAGTCACCCCTTGGGCATGCATGTCACGCAACACCGCCACCAAGGCTTCCATGTTGCTGTGAATGTCACTGAAGATCCCGTATTTGATTTTCACGTTGAAGGTGAAAATCTTAGGAAGCCCAGGGAATGAGTTCCAGATAAATCACTCCGAACCCGAAAATTCAGGATTGAAAGCCGGGCCTTTTGCAGAGAACATCAACAACCTTGCCGGAGTAGCTCAGTGGTAGAGCAACTGATTCGTAATCAGTAGGTCGTGGGTTCAATCCCCATCTCCGGCTCACTCCTGTTCTCACTCCCTTGTAGCAACCCCGATCCCTATCGGGGTAGGCCCAGAGTTCAATCCCCTTCACGGCTCTCCCTTATTTTCAGTCCCTTGTAGCGCAACCCCGATCTCAATCGGGCTAGGTCCTGGGTTCAATCCCCATCTCCAGCTCAGCCCCCCCACCTTCACCCTTCTGCCCTACTCTTCCAACTCCTGGGCCTTGACTCCCTGGTTGACCCGGATCGTCTGTTCGTAATCCGGGTAACTCTTCCACCACAGCCGACGTTCACTAAAATATTTATACAACGGTTTGGACGTTTTTAACTTGGCCAGCAGCATGTCGCGCTCGGCCAACATCTTGATGATCTTTTCCCCATCGGCACGTTTTTGAATTCCTTCCATTACCTTGGTCAGCAACTCGTTGTAAAGAGCCGAGTCCTCGTTGACCAGACCCCCTTCCCTTCCCACCCACAACTCCCCCGCCTGCAAGGCTTCGTAGGTTTCATCAAAAAACGCCACAATCCCATCCATGCTGTCCCGGTCGATGCTCTGCCTTTTTTGGAAATACTCCGAGGCACTTTGCGGAACCTCTGTTTGCATACGCAGGAAGGTGAACTCCCCCTTCTCCAAACCGAAGGTCTTCTGCGCCTCTTCCTCTTGGATCGGGTAAACAAAAGCCTCGATCTCTTTGATCCGGGCGATGGCTTCCGAGTTTTCTTTTTTGATCTTGGCGATCATCTCCTGCGGCTTGGGTGGTGTCTTGGGCCGCTCTTCCGCTGGCGCCGCTGGAGCTGAAAAACTGCCTCCCGCTCCCGCCTCTGGGCTGGAACCCACCTGCGCAGACAACTTGATCAACGGAACCAGCAAGCCAAGCCCTGCCGCAACAAGGAAAAAGAAACTCCTGCTCATGTCAGCTCAACCGGCCCAGGGCGGATGTGTAGAATTGCAAATGTTGACGGATCAATCGAATCACATCTTTCTGCTGCGAGTCCGTGGTATAAATATGGCCCAGCTTTTTTTGCAACTCCCCGATGCTGGCATTGATGCTGGATCTTCCCTTGGAAAATTGTCCGTCCTCATCCCGCTTGTTCACCTCGTCCTGAAGCTTCTGGAGCCGCTTTTGATCCGCTTCTTTCAACGTTTCTCTTTGTTTCATCAACTCCCTGAGTTTTAAAATATCTTCCCGACGCGATCCCGCGTTGCCCGCACGGTAGGCCGAAGACAGGCTATCCGCCTGACCAATCACCGCAGTCATCATTTTCTTGGATTCAGCATCTTCCAACAGCGATTCCAACAACCTCATGTTGCGGACAAACTTGGCGGACACATCCGAAAAGTCCGCCTCAGAAGGGGCCGGAGGCTCCGTGGAAACCTGGGTCAGACCGGGAATAACACCCAGACCCAACACCAACGCACTCAACAGGACAACCTGACTCAAGCGTGATCTCATAAGCATCTATTCCAGTATTTGCACTTTTCGCCATTTGTCAATGTCACTGCGATTGCGTAAAATGTCCGCGATTCCTGATTCTCGCCGATACCAACTCCGCTGCCTCCGGGCATACTGCCAAGTCGCCACTCGGATCTTTTCCAGACATTCCTCCTTGTGGATCCTGCCCTCCAGATACTCCACCATAAGCTCATAACCGAGTGCCCGGGAGGATTGACTCTTCCACCAACCCTCCACCTTCAACAACCCGCGCACCTCCTCCGGCCAACCCTGATTCCACATCGCCTCCACTCTGTCCGTTATCCGTTGCCGCAACACCTCACTCTCCCAGTCCAACAGAACAACCCGCGCTTTCCCCACCAGGCCCTGACCCTTGCTTTTCTGCCACTCGGAAAGCGGGGTCCCGCTTTGTTGATAAACGGCCAAAGCCCGGATGATAACGTCGACTATTCTGCAAATCCGCCGTCTGTGCCCACTCCGGGTCCACCCTTCGCACCTCATTCTGTAACTGCTCCAAACTCCACTCATTCAAAACTTCCACCACCTCGCGATCCGAGCTGGTATGTCCGACAGCCCCTGCCGCAGGCTGCGATAATACAAGCCCGTGCCCCCCACCCAGACCAGAGGTCGTGTCATGCCTGACAACACCCCCGCAGCCCTCTCCAAATAATCCCCCACACTGAACGTCTCGGTGCACTCTACCAAATCCATCAGATGATGCCGCAAACCGCGCCGTTCCCCCTCCGGGACCTTGCCCGTGCCGATATCCATCCCGCGATAAATTTGAAAAGCATCCATCGAGGCCAGCTCCGCCCCCAGACTCTGGGCCAGATCCAAGGCCAGCTCCGACTTGCCCGAGCCCGTCGGCCCCACAATCATCACCTGTGGCAACATGATCGCCCGCCCCCTCCCGCTCAGTCCTCACTCCAGGGCGTCTCCGCCCGTATGGTCCAGACATTGCAAAACTCCCTAGGAAAATCCATCAGGAATCGCGAGGGCTTTTGCCAAGTATCCCCATACCCCGCCGATGTCCGAATCTGCGGATGTGTCAAATACAACTCCTCCTCCGCCCGCGTCACCGCCACATAAAAAAGGCGTCGCTCCTCCTCCTCTCCTTCCTCCGTCTCACAGGAACGGCTGGAGGGAAACAAGCCATCACAGAGCATCACCACAAACACCACCTTCCACTCCAGACCCTTGGCCTGATGGATGCTGCTCAAATGCATGGACTCATCCTCCTGCACCAGTCCGCCGGACACCGCTTCCGTATCCAGATTGCTCATCAACGAAAGCTGGGCCAGAAACTCCCCCGTGTCCGTAAAGCTCGCTGCATAATTAATCAATTGCTGCAAGTCCTCCAGGCGATTCTCCGCATTCGGATACTTCACCTTCAAATAATCCTCATATACAGCTTCCAAAACCAATTGGATGCGTCGGCCCGGCGGCAGACTGGCATCCCCACGCAGTTGCTCATGCAGATTCGCCCACTGCTCCCAGGCCGTCGCGGCCTTGGCTGGAACCTTGTGACCTTTCATCATTTCCGTGGCCGTCACTCCCTCCCACAACTTCAGCGCGGTGCGCCCTCCCACTCCGGGCAACATCAGAGCCAGACGCCTGAAGGCCACTTCATCCCGCATATTCAGCGAAAATTTTAAATAAGCCGCCACATCCTTGATGTGTGCCTGCTCAAAAAATCTCAACCCGGAGGTGATCTGAAAGGGAATGTTTCTTCGCGTCAATTCCATCTGGATTTCCATGGAATGAAAATGGGACCGATACAACACCGCGATGTCCCTCAGATCCACCCCCTCCTCCCTCAACTCCAAAACCCGCTGCGCCACAAACATGGCCTGCTGCCGGCTATCATCCAACGCGATCAGCGCAGGCTTCACCCCGGACTGCTTCACCGCCCGCAACTCCTTGGGGAACTGTCGTGTATTTTGGGAGATGGTCGCATTGGCCACCTGTAAAATCTCCGGACTGCTCCGGTAGTTGGTCTCAATCCGGATCACCTGCGCCCCGGCATGACGTTCCGGGAATTTCATGATGTTTTCAAAGTTCGCCCCGCGCCAGGAGTAAATGCTCTGCGCGTCATCCCCCACCACCATGATCTGGTGATGTTGCCCCCCCAGAATGTCCACCAGATCGGCCTGAATACGGTTGGTGTCCTGATACTCATCCACCAGAATATGTTGGAACCGTTGCTGATAATGCGCGCGCAAGTCCTCCTGCTCCTGCAAAAGTTTCAGCGTCAACGTCAACAGATCATCGTAATCCACCGCATTCACCTTGCGCTTGCGCCGCGCAAAGGCCTGGCTCAACTCGCTGATCTTCGGTTCGAACTCGGAGAAGTATTCATAACTTTCCGCCAAGATGCTGGCGATGCCCTTTTCCTTGTTCGCCGCCAGGCTGAAAATATCCATCAACACCTCCGCCTTCGGGAAAAGTTTGTCCTTGGGATCCACCCCGGAATCCGCCAGACAGGAAGCCACCAGATCCTTCGCATCTTCCCGGTCCAGAATGGAAAAGCCCGCCTCCAACCCGACCTTTTCCGCATGACGTCTCAGAATGCGATGCCCCACGTGGTGGAAAGTCCCCCCCCACATTCGGGAAAGATCCTGGGGCAGCAGATCGGTCACGCGACGCAACATCTCCTTCGCCGCCTTATTGGTAAAGGTTAATAATAAAATTTGATCCGGCGCAACCCCATGCTCCACCAGATAGGCCACGCGATAGGTCAGCGTCCGGGTCTTACCGCTACCCGCTCCGGCGATGACCAGAATCGGTCCGGGCTTGGCGGTGACCGCCGCCCATTGTTGCTCATTCAGCAGGGAGGCATAATCAATCCGCGCCGCAGCCGTGCCCGGTGCCGTCTTCAGCGTGTAGGTGTGTGGAGTGAAAGACATTCGTTTAAGCTCACTTTCTGATCGTAGAGTGCTTTGCCAATGATGGTTCCGTAGAGACCCGGAATGGCCTTGAGTTGTCGGATATCCTCCAGTGAAGAAACCCCACCAGAGGCCACTATTTGAATCGGCACCGCCTCCACCATCTCCGCCTGTGCCTTCAAATTGGGCCCGGCCAACATGCCGTCGGTGGAAATGTCCGTGTAAATGATGGTCTGCACACCCAGAGCCACCACGGCACCGGCCAGGTCCAGTGCCCCCCAGTCGGAAAGTTCCACCCAACCTTTGACCGCCACTTTTCCGTCCTTGGCGTCGATTCCCACCGCGATTCGTTCCCCGCCAAAAGCCTTCACCGCATCCCGAACAAAATCCAGAGACTCACAAGCCCGACTCCCGATCACCACGCGGGCCACTCCGGCCTGAATGGCCCGTTCTATCGCCTCCAAGGTCCGCATACCCCCGCCCAATTCACAGGGAATGTGCAAGGCCTGACAAATTTCTGATACCAACTCCAGATTGGCCAATTCCCCGCCAAAAGCCGCATCCAAGTCCACCAGATGCAGGTAATCTCCACCCTCCCTCTCCCAACGCCGCGCCACGGAAACCGGGTCCTGGCTGTAAACCGTCTTTTGCTCAGCCTTCCCTTGTAGCAAACGAACCACCTCTCCACCCATCAGATCAATCGCAGGTAAAATCAACATCCCACCGTCCTAGCCCACCTCCCATCAAATGCGAATCAAAATGATTCTTCCCCCGTCCTACTGAATCCCGCAGTAAGAGTCTGCTTGCAGGCGATGAGCCTATGACCACCTGGCGTAAAAAATTTCCGGTTTCCAGTCTTTAGCCATCAGAAATTAGAAATACTCCCCCTACGGACTCAACAGCTTCTTCAATTCAGGATAGGCTCTGGGATTGCTCCCGCATTCCAGGGGTCTTGGCAATCCATTCCTACAGCTCTTTGTCTTGAGAGGTCATTTCCATCCCAAGTTTCCTGCACCTTTTCCCTCAATTGCAAAGAACTTCTGCCACCAAACGTGTTTACACCCATTCGGAGATCATGCTATAATAGACAAGATCGTGTGTTGTTTACGACCCATCCTACGGAACAGATTTTGACAGCATGATTGCACGGGAGGACGGTTCGGTAGTTGGCCATGGGGCCTGGGTGAAAGGCACAGACAAGCTTACAGGCGAGGCATTTGAAGGAAGTTTTTGGGGAAAATCAGACAAAAAAAAAGGAGCCCGTGAAACTCAGTAAAATTTACTTAATTTTAATATTAATAATAGCCAGCATCTACGAATCACAGATGTTTGCCCAAGCACAACACCATAAGCAACTGACTTTGAATGACGATAGTGTTATACTCCATAGAATTATTATTGAAGATAGAAAACCTAGCTCATCTTTCCACCTTATTAAAAAAAATGAATCGCCAATTCATTTCTTTAATTATCAACAAGATCCTTATTCATTTGGAATCAAAATCATGCCATCAACAATCCAAGTTTAATTGCTGCAAGTAGAGATAAAGAAGCTCTTCGCGTAGTTATTGATTGGGATAGTGGATGGCATTATGGTATTTGGAATACTAAAATTGAAGATAATGTCATAGTTATGGGAGAGGCTACAACAATCCGTTTTCTTGATTATAAAGAGACGATTCAATCAGCCAAGAAGTCCTACATTGAAAAGTATAAACTCATGGAAGGGCGCAGGGAATTTACAAACAAGGATCGAGCCAAATTGCCCTTGGAATTAAAACGTATTGCCGTTCTTTCAAGAGGTCTCTGGGAATGCTCCCAAGTTGATTTTATTGATTTCAACAATCTTCGAGTTTCTTGGAAGGACGGCGGAGAAGATCTAATTCGCTTAAACGATCGGGGTGATGTAATCAAAGTTATTAATGCTAAGGAAAAAGTCGTCGGCATCGACGGAATTGAGCGCGAGTGGACACCTTGAATAATTTGGAGAACTCTTAAATAATTGGCTTCATTGTCGAAAAGCCACTTACTCCTGGGGGCCTTCCTGTCCCAGTCGGCAAGAAGAATGATTTGTCTCTTGAAACAGTTTTTGTGCCCTAATGAACCTGATCAAAACATATTTGGTCCTTATTCTCACGTTGAACTTGCACTGCGTCACTACGGCTGCAAGTGAAGAAAGCACCCTTCTCAAGTCATGGTCATGGACCCAGGAGGGTATTGACACAAAGTTTGAGTTCCGCTCTTTTAGAAGACCTTATCCCGCCAGCCCTGAGGATATCAAAGAATATGAGCGGGTTATTGGAAAGCCCTATGAAGCACGTTATCTCCTGGGTTACGAGTTAATGGCCGTTCACACCCCCAAGCCTTTACTGATTTGGCGTGCACAAATATTTGACGACCCCATCAATACACATTACCGCAAAACTTATTATGCTGCCATGATTGCCCTGCCGCGCCAGCACGAGTTGTTCGCTTTTGTTTACTCAACAGGTGACGGATTCAGGACACTATTCATTACAAACGAAATGCTGAAAAAATCTGTCTCTAATCTTACAATTGAAGATCAGAGAATTTTTTTCGATAATTACGGCATACCCTCAGATTCACGAGATTTTATCTTCTGGAGCACTAACCACGGGTTAGGCGGCCCACAGCTTATCAACGAATTCGGCATATACGACATTGCCAGCCTGGCTTTATCAGTCAACGGACAACTACTTTTTCTTAAAATAGTAGATCCCGACAAACGACGCCCCAGCGCTACCCTTG
Source organism: Blastochloris sp. (assembly GCA_012031345.1). GTDB lineage: Bacteria > Verrucomicrobiota > Verrucomicrobiia > Methylacidiphilales > JAAUTS01 > JAAUTS01. The sequence goes on from JAAUTS010000053.1 coordinate 14,559, forward strand.
AATACGATTTCGCAAAGTCCAAATGGGTGCGTGCAAAGTAATCTGTTTCGGTGGCAGGAACTATCGGATGCTGGACATCACAGATAAGTTTGCCACCTCGGACGGGCCACCCTTGAACGGCCCGGAGTGGACTGAGGAGCGGAACAAAAATGGTGAAGACCAACTGCCTGTCTGTTACAAACGGGAAAGCAGCCCCAAGATGACGGTGGAATTCAAGATCGACCCCAGCCTTGGCAGCAACAAGGCCAAGGTGAAAATCAAAGCTAAAGCCACTCAAGAAGATCAAAATCTGGAATACAAAGAAGAGGAACTTGAACTCACCGGGGATACCGCCACACTGACAGATCACAGCGTGAAAGACAGCTCACAAAAACTCAAGGACGTGGTCTTCAACGGCCCTTTTGAGTGCGAATGGGAAGTCTCCCACGACGGCGGCGGCGAAAACGGCACCTTTAGCCCCATCCAAAAGAAAGTATCCATTCCTCTCTATGCTACGTATGATACCCCTGTGGGAGTTCTTTCCAAAAAACGAATGGATTTCGTATGCAAAAAGGCACATAACACGGATGACGATGTTCGTGCTACTAACAGGCTAGTTCCAGAGATCATGACTAAGTTTGATCCTAGTAACACCTATTTTGAATTTAGACCAAATTTCTCAACCTCGCTCACTCAAAAAAATTTACATTCACTTTGGCAGGTTTTGGATGATGAAAAAGCTGACTGTAAGACTCTTTGTCATTCCATGAAAGAAGCTTTGAATTTAATTGGCCATAACACTCCCAAAGTAACTTATATTTACGCATGCCATAAGGACTGGTCCAATATTGAGCAAAGCGAAGGCAGCTCAGACAATTGTGAAACTGCACACCCTCACTACAGCATATTGATATACCTATCTCCAGGTCAGTCGGGAGCGTTCGAGAATTACTTTGAGGCCTGTCTTTTAGTTGGAAATGTCTATTATTTGGGTGGCACAGCTATCACTAAAGACACCAATAAGGATGTTCTTAGATCCGTCGCAGGATCCAGTGGTCATCTACAAAGATGGCAAATATATCCAAACACACCTGTCCCTTTTCCCAGCCATGAATAGTATTTTTTCTTTTATTTTTATAAATCTATTCATTTTCGTCAGTTCTTCTGGCGCACAGATACCATATAATGATTATAGCCGTGAAATTCCTATCTTTAGAAAAGCCATTGAAATTATAGCTAGTGACATAACATCCAAAAATCCCACTCAATTTTCAAAAAAATGTGAGACTGAATTTTTCTTTGAAAAAGACAAAGAGGGCGGTTTTTTAATTTGTTGGAACGTTAAAAATGGCCTATCGAAGAAAAACAGAAACAAATTATCTCACGTAGAACATTCGGGTGACTTTACCTACAACTTAGATCATTCCGAATCATTTTTTTTAAGCATTTTCATACATTACAGATTTGGAAAAGTTGCCCGGACGAACGAAATAACTTTTGACCCTGTTGATCCATTTCTCGAATGCGGCTACTATCTGGTAACCAGGCACCAAGATGACAAGCTGGAAAGAAGTATAATTGGCTCTATAGAGTCCGGCTTGCATAAACATATCTCACCCTTGAGTGAGCCTCTAAAGGTATTCCATTCAATTTTAAATCTACAACGAAATAGGATTGCCCCACTGGAAAGATATCAATGGGGCACTTAATAAACAATCATGATATTACGCCCATTTGTCAGTCTAATTTGTTCTATTTTGTTTGTCCAAAACATTCAAGCTGGATTGCTCGCACCAGACGATCCAGAAATTATAAATATTTCAAAAACTGTATTGTTGAGCATTACCAAAGAATTAATTAACAGCAATACGAACTATTTTAAAGATCTTGATATCAACAAGATTGATTCTGAAATAAGGTTACTTAGGAGAGATTCAAGCTATCTTGTCGCCTGGAAATATAAACGCGGTGTTCAAACTAGGCCTTTTAGCGTAGATGAACTACAGTCCAGAAAATACCAGTTGGATGGCAAATGGGTTATATCTCCATTAGCCTCTCAAACAACCTACCCGCAAGACGGCATCGAATTGACTCTATTTGTTAATTACCTTTATCCACTTGTTCCAAGAAGTCGCTTTATGAAACTTGATATACTTTGCAAAAATCTAGAAACAGGTTATTTTTTGGATGGCCCAGAGGATTTATCTAAAATCCAGAAATCGCTTAGCTCAATTTATATTAAGGCTTGGTCAGATTCATTCACAAAGTTCAACCTCGATTCCCAAACTAAGCCAAAGTTTGCTGACTAAATGGTTTAGACATATCATTTTTGACATCAAAAATAAGTTTGCCACCACGGACGGGCCACCCTTGAACTGGGACATGTCCAGAAGCCCCTAATTTGCTCTAATGAGCGCCTAACCTCCATAAGACGGTGGGCTCATAATATGAGTCACCTAATAAATATCTGATGTTGCTGCTGGCGGATGCGAATCCTTTTCATGACACTTTCCCATATCCAGAACGGCAGTCCCAGTCTCGAATGGCACTACGGTTGCTCACCTTAGTCCGCAATGATGACAAATAAAATTGCTCTGGACTATCCGTGTCCTTCGCGGTGAGTCCATCGCCCCTCAATCCTTAGGGTCAATTTCCACTGTGCTGTGAAGTTGGCTCCCGCCCTCCGACTTCCGCATCACACGCCACAGGCACCAAATAAAAAATCCGGTCGCGCCTCCGACGGACAAAATCATCACCAACCAACCTCCCAGGTTCATGACTTCAGCGCTCCTTCCGCCGCCTCTTCCCGCTCCCAACGTCGCACCGCTGCATGAATCAGTCCCAGAAATAGAACCACACATAAGCCGACAAAAATCATCGCCACCTTACCCCCCGTCGGCTGCCAGTAATTTTCAGGTCCGTCCAAAACCACCCAGCAACCAGGACAAAAAATCACCAAAGCAGGGCCGGAG
>JAAUTS010000054.1 GCA_012031345.1 Blastochloris sp.
CCATCGCCATCATCGTTGAAGGCGGCACCAGCGGCGGCGGCACCTGCGGGCCCTGGTCCGTGAAATTTCACCAACATCCGCGCCATGGAAAAGGTTCCACCGTGGACATGGTTTACCTCAACCCTGCTCTCGGACACTACGCTGGCGTGCGCGACATCGCCTCCACCACAAGCGCACCGATTGAGGACGGCATCCCCACCGCTCTCCCGGTCTCTGAGGTGATCGACGGAGCCGCCCCCTTGGAGCCTGTGGATGAAACTGCGGAAGACCCCTCCTCTTCCAGCTCCCCCCGGTGGAGCTTCCCGCACCATCCAGGAATTCATGAACCGGAGAAACCGCTGACCCCAGGCTCATGAATCCTCTCCAAAAAATTCTACGCCTCCACTGGCTCTGCTTCATCACCATGCTGGGCATGTGCGTGGCGGGTTATTACTTCATCAAAAGTGCCACGCATCTCTCCGACATGCCTGACCTGATGAACGCCGCGCGTCAACAATTGACCTGGCTGTGCATCGGCTCGGGCGTCTTCCTGGTCCTGGCCCTGACCGACTACAAATGGATTCTCCGTCTGGCTCCTCTTATCTACGCTGGCATGATTTTCATCCTGCTTACCGTTCTGCTGTTTGGCACCGAAGTGAATGGAGCCAAAAGCTGGATCCGCTTCGCAGGGATCAACATTCAACCCGCTGAATTTTCCAAAATCGCCTTCATCATCGGACTCGCCTGGTTCCTCCAGCAACTGCAAAGCCAAATCAAACGCTTCTGGGTCATCCTGGTCATTCCTCTCACCATGCTCGTCCCCATGGCATTGATCCTCCGTCAGCCCGACCTGGGCTCCGCCGCCGTCTTCATGCCTATCACCTTTGTCATGATGTTCGTGGCCGGTGTCCGTAAGCGTTACCTCGCCATCCCCGTTCTCGGCGCGCTTGCAGGCATCTGGTTCGCCTTCTACGTCGTTCATCAGGCTCAATGGAACGGCACCTTTCAGGACTTCCCCCGCAGTGTGAAGGAAGGCCTCGCTCTCAGCCTCCCCGGCTCCCACTCCACTCCAATCCCCGAGGAAACCCCAACCCCGGACGCGCTCGAATCCTCCCCCCTCAACAAACCTCAACCCAAACTTCAGGCCGCTCTTAGTCTGCAAAAAGTTGAGGAAAACCAAACCGTCATTCTCAAACTCTATCAGCTCAACCGTATCCGCACCTTCTTCAACCCCGACCTCGACCCCCTCGGCGCCGGCTGGACCATCCGCCAATCCCTCATCGCTGTCGGCTCCGGCGGCTTCAAGGGCAAAGGTTACCTCAAGGGGGACCAAAATGTTTATGGCTTCCTCCCAAAAAACATCGCCTACAACGATTTTATCTTCTCCGTCATCGCCGAGGAATGGGGCTTCGTCGGCGGCTCCCTCCTGATCCTGGCCCATGGCCTCCTCATTCTTTGCATGATCAGCATCGCTTCCCGCGCCAAGGAAATTGGCGGCTCCCTCCTCGCCGCCGGACTCATCGGTATGTTCTTCGCCCACTTTTTCGTCAACATCGGCATGACCATCAAAGTCGTCCCCATTACCGGCATCCCCCTGCCCCTCACCAGCTACGGCGGCTCCTTCCTCGTCGCCTGTCTGGCCGGCCTCGGCATTTTACAAAGCATCTGGATTCACAAACGCGACTACCAAAGCCGCACCACCTATCAACGCTAACCCAACGCTTCAACCCCCAACCCCAACCACCTATTTATGATCATCGATAAACTTAAAGAATTTTTCGGCCTTAAGAAAAAAGGCGATACCAAGGAACTCATCATCAACATCGAACCCCTCGAAAAACGGGTCGCCCTGCTGGAAGGCGGCGTCCTCGAAGAGTTCTCCATCGAACGCGACAGTGACCGCAGCATCTCAGGCAACATCTACAAAGGTCGCGTTCATAACATCGAGCCCGCTCTCAAAGCTCTCTTCGTGGACATCGGCGTGGATAAAAACGCCTTCCTCCACTACTGGGACGCCATGCCCGCCGCCCTCGACTCCGGCATCGAACAGGTCGAACGTGGAGGCCGCAGCAAAGGGAAAAAAATCACCTCCAACGACATCCCCAAACTCTACCCCCCCGGCTCCGATATCATTGTCCAGGTCACCAAAGGCCCCATCGGCACCAAAGGTGCCCGCATCACCACCAACATCAGCCTGGCCGGACGCTACATGGTTCTCATGCCCTTCTCCGATCAATTCGGTATCTCCCGTAAAATTGAAGACCCCCAGGAACGCCAACGTCTGCGGAAAATCCTTCAGGAACTCGACGTCCCCGACACCATGGGCATCATCCTTCGCACCGCCGGAGAAGGTCTCAAGGCCCGTTACTTCGTCGTGACCTCGCCCTGCTCCTGGAACGCTGGCAGGGCATCGAAGACGCCCTCAACCACAAAAAAGCACCCGCCCTGCTCCTGGCTGAACCCGACATCGTCGAACGCACCGTGCGCGACTTCCTCACGGACGAAATCGACCGCGTCGTCGTGGACAATCTCGATCAGGCGGAAAACATCAAGAAGCTCGTCCGCAATATCTCCAAACGTTCCGAACGAAAAATCATCTTCCACAACGAGCCCGTCCCCATTTTCGAAAAATACGTCGTAGACAAACAAATCGACAACGCCTTCCGCCGCATGGTCTGGCTCCGCTCCGGTGCTTACCTCGTGGTGGATGAAACCGAAGCTCTCGTCGCCATCGACATCAACACCGGCCGCAACAAGGGCGGGGGCGATACCGACAACACCATCCTCAACACCAACCTGGAGGCTGCGGAGGAAATCGCCCGTCAACTCCGTCTGCGCAACATCGGCGGACTCATCATCGTGGACTTCATCGACATGAAATCCCGTAAGGATCAGCTTCAGGTGGTCAAACACTTCAAGGACTGCCTGCGCCGCGACAAGGCCAAGACCCACGTCCTGCCCATCTCCGCCCTGGGCCTCATGGAAATGACCCGTCAACGTGTCCAAGAAAGCATCAGCCGCTCCCTCTACCATGAGTGCCCCGCCTGCAAAGGCCGTGGCATGGTCAAAACCCCCGAGACCATGAGCGTAGAAGTTCAACGTCAGCTCACCCGTCTCCTCGCCAAAAACCCTGACATTCACGAACTCAAGGTCTTCGTCCACCCCAAAGTCATGGATCGTCTCCGCACCGAGGACGAGGAACTTCTGGTCAACATCGAGCGCCGCTTCGCCTCCAAACTCACCTTCAAAACCGACCACAACTTCCACTACGAAGAATTCAAAGTCCTCAACGCCGCCAACGATCAGGAATTAACCTAAGGAACCGCTGATTAAAGGTAATCAAACCGCAAAGACACAAAGATCGCGAAGAAAGCCGGGTTTTTTACAGAGGAATTTATTTTTCTTTCTTAGCGGTCATCGCGTCTTGGCGGTTAAATCAGTGTCTTCCTAAAAGCCTATCAGTCCACAAAACGGAAAACTCACACGGCCCAAGATCGTCCGACTGCCCAACACCCAAACAAGGGTGCTGGCTATCGGTCATTTCCCTCCCCCAACTCTTCCCCAACAGAGACCTGACGCCTTCCACCCGCAGCGCCTCAGAACGAGTAGGTCGCTCCTAAGGAAACAGTGAAGGTTTCTTCGTAGTTCTCGTTAAAGATCTCATATTTCGCGCCTGTGGTCACTTCCCAGTTTTGGCCGGGGTAGCATGTGATTTCAGCCCCGATCGTTCCCCAGTTGTGATCGTTGTCAAAGCCGGCGGGTGGCGGGAAATTGTCGGTGATGTTGGTGTGAACCAGCTGCGTCATGTTGTAAAGACCCGTGACCGTAAAAAGATCATTCACATTGTAGGAAAGTTTGTTGAGCCAGACCAGAGTGCCCGAGCTTTGGTCGAGGCTGAGGGCTCCAGGGGCATTGAAATCCACAGCTTTCATCCGTGTAGATGTAGGAGACCGTGCTGGCAAAGGACAGGGCATCCCAAGTGTGAGCCAGACCCGCATAAACGGAAGGCGTGTAGAAGGTGGTTTCTTGGCCGAAGTTGGTTCCCGGTGCGGCCAGAGGCTCGGCGTCGTTATCCAAAACTCCACCGGACAAGGTGGCTCCCACGTTTAGCCAGTTCCAGAAATTTTTTCCGGTGTAGAGAGTGAAGCTGTGGTTATGGGTGTCTAAATCCACATCCGCTCCGGGTTCGCGAATCGAGCCCCAATCATGACTGTAGTTATACATCAAACCCACGACGAAATCCTTTTTGGTGATGAAATCAAAGCCCACCAGAAAACCGAAGCGGTCATTTTCAATGCCACCGACCCGATTGTCGTTACTGCCAGTCCAATAAGTTTCAGCATAAACCGCAGGGCTGGAGAACCAGGAATTGTCCTTGAGCTTTTCTGAGGCGGGCTCCAGTTCTTTGCTCATGTCTGTGCCCAGGCTGGTGGCGGAGCTGCTGCGGGAAACCCCGTTTTCCGTGCCTCGAACGGCGATGTCCGTGGGAACAAAGTTGGGGTTGAAGGAACTGATTTCCTGACCGGCATCCGAAGAGGAGGAGGCCAAGGCCGAAGAAGCCAGGGTCAAGGTCAAGAGAGTCAGGGCTAGGAAACGATACAGGGTATTCATGGTTTTTAGTTAGTGTTTTGCCTATTGCTAGAGCCTGGAACGAGGATTGCAAGCGGGTTTTATGTGAATTTTTCGCTACGGAAGGATTTGAACATCCGTTGACGCTCTCTATCCCCATGGTGTTGAGAACAGACTTGAGCTTCATCTTGTCCGCAACGCGAGGACTGTCTTCTCGGTTCTTTCTGGTGTAGTTTTTCTTGATGAAACTTTTTTTCTCGGGTCTCGTGTTGTTGCTTGTGACGTTTTCCTCCGCCCAGGCGACTGGCTGGGGGGATCCCGCCTTGCTGCAGGATCGCCTCTGGGATCAGGGCTTGGCAGAATCAATCTCTATGAGGCGACGGAAATTCGTTACGGCGTGCCACGCGCCTGTGAGGTGCGCCACATTTTCGTGGCGGAACCCTGGGACACCAAGCGTCAGGTCAAGGCCCAGGGAGTCGGAGAGGTGTCCGTGCTCAAGCTGAATCAAATCCTTTCCATCCCGACCGGCACCTACACCTATCAACAAATGCATTCCAGCTTTGTCCGCCGTCGCGACGGCCAGACCTTGAAGTTTTCCATGGGCAGTCAGGAGGCTTGTGGCATCACTTACAAAGCGGGCTTTTTTCATGCCGACTCCCTGCGTGTCGAGTTGCGGAGTTATTTTGATGGGGAGGGGGACAGCGCCTTGTCTCTGCCCCTGCCCGCTGGTCCCAGCCTGAGTTACGATGAAATTCCTCTGCGCTTGCGCCTGATCGCGGGCCGGGTCTTGGCTCGACCCCAGCCCCTCCGCTCTGCTGCCTTCCGTGATCAGTCCCCGCAGCGGCCAGTTGGCTTGGAGCCGGGCGGAGTTGCGTGAAGTGGCCCGCAACGCAGAGTCGGTTTCCTATCAACTTCAACATCAAGGGGGCCAGGACCAACTGCGCTTTGCCGCCACCTCCCCTCACCGCCTGCTGGAGTGGAAGCGGGCGGAGGGCTCCTCCCTGCGCCTGAAAAAAAGTCTCATGCTCGACTACTGGAATCATCACGACGACGGCGATGAAAAACTACTGAAATGACCAGGCAAAAAATCTAGGAACCGCACATCAAAAAAAACGCCGCCCGGTCAGGGGCGGCGTTTTGCAGGAATAAATCCAAGCGGCTTTATTCACCCACCGTGAACCGGGCGAAACGTTTGATGATGATATTTTCACCAATCTCACCAATTTTTTGATTCACGATGTCGCGGATCGTTTTGTTTTGATCCTTGATGTAAGCCTGTTCGAGCAGGCAAACCGTGGCGTAGTATTTATCCACCTTGCCATCGACAATCTTCTGAACCACGGCCTCGGGCTTGCCCTTGACCTGACCGGCAGCCACTTCGCGCTCGGCATCAATAAGATGCTGGGGCACTTCATCCCGGCTCACGTAGAGGGGATGGGCGGCGGCGATTTGCAGGGTGATGTCCTTGACGAATTCACGGAAGTTTTCGTTCTTGGCCACGAAGTCCGTTTCGCAATTCACTTCCAGCAGGACGCCAACCTTACCACCGAGGTGGATGTAGCTGGCGACGATGCCTTCCTTGGTTTCGCGTCCGGCTTTTTTGGCGGCACTGAGGCCGAGACGTTTGCGGAGGATTTTCTCGCCTTCCTCGAGGTTGCCGTTGGCTTCCTCCAGGGCTTTTTTACAATCCATCATTCCCGCGTTGGTCATATCGCGGAGTTGTTTGACGATTTTAGGATCTACGGTTGCAGTGCTGGACATGGCTGTTTCCTGTTTCGGGGTTAGACAAAGGGGTTCGGAGCAAGAATGGCTCAGCTGACGACTTCAGCCACTTCTTTTTCAGGTTTTTTTTCCTCGGAGAAATCCTTAGACGCGCGCTCAGAGCGCTCGCCTCTCTCTCCTTTTTCGCCCTTCTCGTTCTTGCTGCGGCGCGGGGCGGCGGCATTACCTTCCAAAACGGCGGCGGCGAGAGTGTCGAGGATGATTTTGATGGAGCGGATGGCATCGTCGTTTCCGGCGATGGGGTAGCTGACATGGGTGGGATCCGCATTGGTGTCCGTAATGGCCACGATGGGGATGTTCAAACGCTTGGCTTCGAGCACGGCGATGTCTTCGCGGGTGATGTCCACGATGACGATGGCGTCGGGGAACTTGGCCATGTCGGCGATGCCGTCCAAGTTGCGGTGGATCTTGGCGGATTCACGGCGCAGGGCGGAAAGTTCCTGTTTGGGGATGTCCTTGGCCTTGCCGGAGGTCTCGAGATCATCGATTTCGCGCATCCGGGCGACGCTTTTACGGACGGTGTTGAGATTGGTCAACATGCCCCCGAGCCAGCGTTCGGAAACGTAGAAGGAGGCAGCGTTGGCAGCGGCCTGTTTGACGGCGTCCTGAGCGGGTTTCTTGGTTCCGACGAAAAGAACCTTGCCACCCTTGGCGGCCACGCCTTGAAGGAAGGTGGCGGCCTTTTCGAGTTGCTCGGAGGTTTTATTCAGGTTGATGACATGAATGCCGTTGCGGGCTTCATAGATGAAGGGCTTCATCTTGGGGTTCCACTTGTCGGTGCGGTGCCCGAAGTGAACGCCGGCTTCCAACAATGTTTTCGGATCGATCTTGGCCATGACTGCGTGTTCTTTTCGTTTTATGATCCCGGACAAGCCTGGACTTCGCTTTCTAGCGAATGGGGGTTTTTGTTATGGTGTCCACTTACGTGAACGTTTTTCTTTTCAGAAGAAAGGGAGATCGTATCGAAAGGCCCGACCTTGCCAAGAAGAAAGTCCTGAATCTTTTTTTGTCCACATTTGAATCAAAATCGTAATTACGACGTTGTACTCTGTGAAAAACATGCTTAAGTATTCCAACTGTTCTTTAGGCAGCCATTATTTCACGCAAATACCTATAAAAAGACTTGTCAGCGACCTATGAAAATTGTATCAGCTAAGAGCTTGAAGCGGGCTCACCATGTTCAGATTCTGGCCTTACTCGTTTTTGGGTGGCTGCTTTCGTCTTCAACGCTTTCCTCCGCCCCAGCCCTGCGCCTGGAACAGGTCAAACTCAAATCGAAGTATCCGGTCAAAACCAACATCGTAACCACCTATTTCTGGATTGGCCAAGGTTCCAGCGGTTACAACAGCACAACCAACTACGCCTCCGCCTGGGACATGCGTTGGACCACCAGCTTCGGCGGCGTGGATCAGCCTTATAAGCGCGGCAGCACCCCGGCAGGCATCATCACTCTGCCCAAACGCTTCGCCCCCACCCGCAATCCCTATTACTTCGCCCTGCCTTTTAACGACGTGAAATACCCTAAGATCGCCGCCAAGTATGTCCCTTGGTGGAATCCTGAGCAGGCCAAAAAAAATCGCTGGCAATCCCAGTGCAAAGGCCGCTGGATCATGATCGAATTTGAAGGGAAAGTTTGCTTTGCCCAATGGGAGGACGTTGGCCCCCTTCGTTACGACCACGCCAGCTATGTTTTTGGCAAGGATCGTCCCACCCGTGAGCATTCCGGTGCCGGACTGGATGTCTCCCCCGCCGTTCGTGATTATCTGGGCCTGACCGGGTTGAATAAAACCAACTGGCGCTTTGTGGAAGATGACGAAGTCCCCTACGGCCCATGGATCGAATACAGCGAACAAGCCATTATCTTTTCCGCCATCAAAGCCGAAAAACCCGCCTCGCTCAATTAGAGTGCTCCAGCCCTCCAACTTCGGGCATCAAACGGCACTCGCCTCAATGCGGACCCTCTGTCACTCTCCGGCAGATCAACTCCTCTTCCCATGACTTGAGCAGGAACTCAGCCCCTCAGCTTATCTCAAGGCGCTGGGTCAGTTGTTGCACCTGATGTCGCAACCCGGGGTCTTCCGACAACTTGATCTCCACGGTTTTATAAGCGTGCAGCACCGTTCCATGATCCCTCCCGCCAAAAGCTTCCCCGATTTCACTCAGGGATTTGATGGTCAGTTTGCGGCAAAGATACATGGCGATCATGCGGGGGAAGGCGATGTTGTTGGGTCGCCGCTTGCTGGTCATATCGACCACGCGGATGTCGAAGCCTTCCGCCACCCGGCGTTGAATCTGATCGATGGAAATATTATTGCGACTCTCCTGTTGAATGAAGTCCTTCAACAATTCCTCCACCTGTTCCTGCGAGATTTTTTTATCGTTTAAGGCGGCCCAGGCAGCCACACGGTTCAGGGCGCCTTCCAGCCTGCGGATGTTGGCCTTGACGCGCTGGGCGATGAACATGAGCACCGTATCTCCGAGAGAGACGTTCATCTTTTGGGCCTTGGCTTTTAAAATAGCCAGCCTGGTCTCAATGTCCGGCGGCTGAAGCTCGGCCGTCAATCCCCACTCAAAACGCGAGACGAGGCGTTGCTCCAGATTGGAGATGTCCGCCGGGGGACAGTCGCTGGTCATGACAATTTGTTTGCTGCCGTCAAAAAGCGCGTTGAAGGTGTGGAAAAATTCCTCCTGCGAACGTTCTTTGCCCACAAAAAATTGAATGTCATCGATCAGCAGGGCATCCGCCTGGCGGAAACGTTTGCGGAACTTGACCAACTCCCCTTTTTGAATCGCACTGACGAACTCGTTGGTGAATTGTTCCGAGGTGACGTAAACGATTTTGGCGTTTTTCTTTTTTGAGGCGATACGATGGCCTACGGCGTGCATGAGGTGGGTTTTACCCAGACCCACATGGCCATGGATGAAAAGAGGGTTGTAGATCTTGGCCGGGGCATCTGCCACCGCCACCGCCGCCGCATGGGCGAACTGGTTATTCACCCCGACCACATAGGTTTCAAAAAGATAACGCGATACCAGCTCCGTGTTGGTCTTGGCCTGGGCTTCGGGTTGAAGTTCGTGACCCTGCGGGCCAATCTCAGAAACCATGGGGGCAACGCCGTTGCTGTGCTCGAAGCGGATCGGCACATCGCGGTCGGTCACTTGAAAGAGGCATTCGTGCAGTTGCTGGAGGTAGTTCTCCTCAATCCAATACTGGTAGATCGAGTTGTCCACTCCCAGGATCAGACCTTCCGGCTCCAGGCTGATCATTTTAACCGGGGAAAACCAGCGTTTGTAAGCGTCCGGAGAGATTAACTTTTGCAGCTCAGCACAGACTTTTTGCCAAGTCTCCGTCGGATCGTTAAACGCTTGGTTCTGCATGGTGGGGTTTGTTATTAAAACGAAGCGAAATTAACTCACAAGTACAAAAGCGGAAATCATTCCACTTTATCCACAGCCTCGAATGATTTTCTTTCAGCGCACATTTTTTGCAAGCCGGATCGTTCTGTAACATTCACGGAGTGTGGCACCTCGTTCCTTCCTCTTCGACCTCGATGACCAGCGCGGTAATGTTATCGCGTCCGGAATTTTCCAAAGCGGCTCCCACCAGACGTGGGGCCGGACTCAAAGCGGCTTCCACCGCATCTGGTTCCTGAAGTAGGCGGGTCAATTGATCGTTCCAAAGTCCGTCCACCAAGCCGTCGCTGCACAACAAAAAGCGGTCGCCTGCCTGCAAGCCCACCGACCCCAGTTGAGGGTCCACAAACTGGTGTCCCGCGCCGAGCGCACGTTGCAGGGAGTTTTTTTGCGGATGAGTCCGGGCTTCCCGCTCATTGATCTTCTGTTGGCGAAACAACCAACCCACGTAGGAATCATCCTCACTGAGCTGTTGCAAAGCCCCTCCCTGGGGCAGGTAGTAGAGGCGACTGTCACCGATGTGGGCAAAGTAAAGCCAGGCCGGACTGATCCAGCAGAGCGTGAGGGTGGTTCCCATGCCGGCGCACTCCTCATACTGACTGCCCAGATAAGCCAGCGCCTTGTGGATCTCATGAAATAATTCCTGCAACAGCTCATGCTGCCCCGCCTGAAGCCCGCTCATGGCCACCCGCATTCCCTTGGGCAGCAGCTTGGTGATTTTTTCCACCGCGATTCGACTGGCAAACTCGCCGGACTTCGCCCCACCCATGCCATCGCTCACGGCAAAGACAAAGTCCCCCAGACCAAAGTCTCCCGAACCTTCCTTGCCCAGATATCGGATGCCCTGCGGGTCAAAGCTCAGGGTCAAAAAGGCGTCCTCGTTGTTTTGACGGATTTTTCCCACATGACTCAGACCACTCCACTTGAGCCGGAGCTTATTTTCAGGGGCATCACTCATACGGGATCGGGCGGCGGCGCTTGAGGAGGGCGATGTTCGGGATCATCCAGAATACGGGCAAACTCAAAATCAATGATGAAAAATCGCCCCTCCCTGCTGTGATAGGTAATGTTCCGCATGGCACGATCCTCGTGACGCACCCCATAAGTTTCCAGCTCCTGGAAAAGCTCCGCCATGCGCTCGGCACTGAGATGATCCACCCGGGTCCCACCATTGCTGGTCACCAACAAGAGCTGATCGGGGTCGCTTTCCAGCACCTTGGGCACAAAGGGACAGCCCTGCTTTTCCAGATAACGCAAAACCAACACCTCATTTTCAAAGCGTTCCTTGGCCTGGTGACCTCGAAAAATCTTGCTGACCCGCCCATCAAAGCCAATGCGAACCAGCGCCCGGCGCGTGTCCTTGGCAATCTGCATGAGTCGAAGCATCCCATGAAGACCGTGCCAGCTCAAGAGATTCCGTAATCCATGGGAGAGCAGAGTTACCCGCAAAGACGCCAAGGACCCGAAGGGAATAGGTTCACGCGGAGCTGTTCCCGACCTATAACTTTCAACTTCCCGCTTTAAATTCCGCCCCATCCTCAACCCAAACTGGCACTAAAGCTGCTTCTATGCTTGTTGCTTGTAAGTGGTGACTCTTTTGGGTTCCATCTACGGGACGGGTGTCTGTCTTCTTAAATTAAGAGGCGGGGCTTGTATTACCAACATCAACAATTGAACCTTAACAGATCGAATTATGGCCAAATATAAACTCGAATACATCTGGTTGGACGGTTACACACCTGTCCCCAACCTGCGCGGCAAAACCCAAATCAAAGAATTCAGCAGCTTCCCCAAGCTGGAAGAACTCCCTCTCTGGGGTTTCGACGGCAGCTCCACCCGCCAAGCGGAAGGGCGCAGCTCCGATTGCGTGCTGAAACCTGTCGCCGTGTTCCCGGACAGCACCCGTAAAAACGGTGTTCTGGTCATGTGCGAAGTCATGATGCCGGATGGCACCACTCCGCACCCCTCCAACGCCCGCGCCACCATTTTGGACGACCCCGACACCTGGTTCGGTTTTGAGCAGGAATACTTCCTCTATCAGGACGGGCGTCCCCTCGGCTTCCCGGAAGAAGGTTATCCCGCTCCTCAAGGCGAATACTACACCGGCGTTGGTTACAAAAACGTAGGAGACATCGCCCGTCAGATTGTGGAAGAACACCTGGACCTTTGTCTGGATGCCGGAATCAATCACGAAGGTATTAATGCTGAAGTGGCCAAAGGCCAGTGGGAATTCCAAATCTTCGGCAAAGGCTCAAAAACCTGTGCCGACCAAGTCTGGATGGCCCGCTATCTTCTCCTGCGTCTTTGTGAAAAATATTGCGTGGACATCAATTTCCACTGCAAACCCCTCGGCAAAGATCTGGACTGGAACGGTTCCGGCATGCACTCCAACTTCTCCACCAAATTCATGCGTGAGAAGGGTGGTAAAGAATACTTCGAGAAACTCATGGCCCAGTTCGCCAAAAACATGCACGAGCATGTGGCTGTCTATGGACCGGACAACCATCTGCGTCTGACTGGCCTGCACGAGACCCAGTCGATCGATAAATTCACTTATGGAATTGCTGACCGCGGTTCCTCCATCCGCGTGCCTCACAGCTTCATCAATGCGGGTTACAAAGGTTATCTGGAAGATCGTCGTCCCAACTCCCAAGGCGACCCCTATCAGATCGCCAGCCGCATCCTCAAGACCATCTCTGAGGTGCCCACCAGCTGATCTGGCAATCTCTGCGGTTATTCCTAACGGCGTCCGGGCAACCGGACGCCGTTTTTTCCCCACCCTCATCAGGGGCCGGGATTTTTTTGACAGGAGAAACAGGAGCAGGCATCAGATCAACCGACATGACCCCAAGGTAGTTGTTAGCTAAACTAACCAAAAACTAAAAACCACTCTCCCCCCTCAGTGTCCTCTGTGAACTCTGTGGTTAATCTCTTCGCGGTTCACACCCCGCTTTAAACCGCTTTTTCCCCGTGCTCTTCGGTTCGGATGCGGATCACATCTTCCACGGGTAGGATAAAGATTTTTCCATCGCCGATCTTCCCTGTTTTGGCCGAGCTGATGATGGCCTTGACTGCGGGCTCAAGCAGTGTTTCCGCCACCACAATCTCCAGCTTGAGTTTGGGCAGGAAATCCACGGTATATTCCGAGCCGCGATAGATCTCGGTATGCCCCTTTTGGCGCCCGAAACCCTTGACCTCTGTCACGGTCAGCCCCTCCACGCCCACTTCGGCCAGGGCTTCCTTCACGTCTTCAAGTTTGAAAGGTTTGATAATCGCTTCGATCTTTTTCATGGGACATCCAACTTAAGGAACTTCCATCAGCACGTCGAGTTTTATGCTCTGCCATTTTTTTGACAGGATGGACCGGAGGAGAGAGGAGGATATTTCAGTCTTCAGTTTCCTGGCCACTTTTCATTTTTCACATGTCACCAGTAACCATTTCCTCATTTTGTTCCTCCTGTCAAAAAAATCTTCTTCAACACAAAAAAGGCGCAAACCTTTCGGTCTGCGCCTTTTCCGGGAATTTTCGTTCCGGGGCTTTAGACGGCCTTTTCCCCTTTTTCCTCCGTGCGGATGCGGATGGCATCTTCCACGGGAAGGATGAAGATTTTACCGTCACCGATCTTGCCGGTTTTGGCGGCTTTGACGATGGTGGCAACAGCCTTCTCGATCAGGGTGTCGGCCAGAACCACTTCGATTTTCACCTTGGGGAGGAAATCGACGGTGTATTCCGAGCCGCGATAGATTTCGGTATGTCCCTTTTGACGACCAAAACCTTTGACTTCACTCACGGTGAGTCCTTCGATTCCGATCTCGGTCAGGGCTTCTTTGACCTCTTCAAGTTTGAAGGGTTTGATGACTGCTTCGATTTTTTTAACTGCCATAAATGTAATTCTCCTTTCGGCTTCCCCCGGCCCCGGCTGCCATCAGCCGGAGCTTGGGAGAGAACCATGGTGTTTAGCCTTTTGTGTTGGACTGGAAGTCAGGGTAGGCCTCCTGGCCATGTTCACCCAGATCCAAACCTTCCGATTCTTCTTCTGCACTGACGCGAACGCCTGTGGTTACTTTCAGAATGCCAAAGACTACAATCGAAAAGACGAACGCAGCAATACCAACGGCACCAACACCGATCAACTGGCCCACCAGGGTGTAGCCACTGTCTGTCGTGTCGAAAAGCGCACAAGCCAGAATGCCCCATACGCCGCAGACTCCGTGGACGGAGATGGCACCGACGGGGTCGTCGATTTTGATTTTGTCAAAGAACAAGACAGCCAAGACAACCAGAACACCAGCAACACCACCAATGATGAGGGAGCCGGGTAAAGGGCTGACGATGTCTGCGTTGGCAGTGATACCCACCAAACCAGCCAGGATACCATTCAGGGCCATGGACAAATCAGGCTTCTTGAGTAACACCCATGAGGTGATGATGGAGGTCAGGCCACCAGCTGCTGCGGCTAATGCTGTGGTCACAAAGACCAGTCCAACAGGTCCCGGTGCTGCGGACAGGACGGAGCCGCCGTTGAATCCAAACCAGCCAAACCAGAGAAGCAAGGTTCCAATGGTGGCCAGGGCCATATTGTGGCCGGGAATGGGTCGGACTTTCCCTTCAATATATTTTCCAGCACGAGGTCCAAGCACAATAACACAGGCCAAAGCGGCAAAGCCACCAAAGGCATGCACCACAGCGGAACCTGCGAAGTCTTTGAACCCGTTACCGCCGCTCAAACTTCCCATCCAACCACCACCCCAATGCCAGGAACCGACCACGGGATAGGCTATGCCCACAAGCAGTGTGGCAAAAATCAGGAATGGAAGCAATTTCACACGTTCTGCCACAGCACCCGATACGATCGTGGCGGCAGTGGCGGCAAACATGGCTTGGAAGATAAAGTCCCCATAACCTGTCATACACAGGGCAACTCCACCGTAACCGAAGGTGTCATCCACATTACCTTCACCAAGAGGACCACCCAAGCTGAACCAGCCATTGAAGTCGCCAGGATAATGGGTGTTGAAACCTATGACGGCATAAGTCAGCAGACCAATGCAGATGATAAAGACATTTTTAAACAGAATGTTTACCGTGTTCTTGGATTGGGTCAGACCAGTTTCCAAGGTGGCAAAGCCCAAGTGCATGATGAACACCATAGCTGCCGCGATAACTGTCCAAAGCATGCTCGTGGTGAAGAAATCAAAGGCATAGGCGTTGTCGCCTTGGGCCGCGAGAAGTTCCTCATAAGCCGCCTTGTTTTCATCAACTTCTGCTTCTGGCGCTGCGGCCACTTCTGCCACGGCTTCCACCGCTGCTTCCACCACCGGGGCGGCGTCTTGGGCCAGTGCATTCGGTGCAGCAGCCAGACACCATGTCATCGCGCCAATCGCCACAGCGAGGCCGATGTTCTTCATGAGTTTAGTCATTCATTCTCTCCTTGTTTAATTAATTGTTGCCTCCACCAACGCTCAGGCGATGAAGAGGAAACACATAGAAAGCAAGGGCCGTGCCAAGTTTCCAGCCGCCGCCGGAGAGTTTTTTTGACAGGAGGAACAGGATGGGGAATGGGGATTGGTTACTGGGCAATAGTTACTGGTGAAAAGTGACAAGTGAAAGGCCATGCCCCATGCTCCCTGTAACCTGTTAGCTGTTACCATTCCCCACTGTGTCCTCTGTGGTTATCCTCTTCTCGGTTCACCCCAATTCCTACAAAAAAGAAGCCCCGGTCGTAATGACCGGGGCTTTAAGATCTGAATCGCAGTTAAACTGAACGATTAGAAGGTATAGACAGCTTGGAAAGCGACCGTGTGAGCGATGTTATCGCCATCCAGTCCACCAGCACCTGTGGTGCCGCCCGTGATATCGTTACCCAGGTCCACTCTGTACTCAGCACGAACCAAGAGGTTCTCGAGCAGGTTGAAACCAGCCGTGAGCGTGTAGCTGAACAGATCCGAGGAATCGCCACGCTTGGAAGCCGCAGGAGTGACACCACCACCAGCACCGGGGAAGGCGAGGGTGTTCGCTTCATCAGAAGCGTGCAGGTAGGAGGCACGACCAGCCAGGCTGAAAATATCAGTGAACTGATACTTCGCATAAAGACTGCCACTCCAGAAGGTGTAGCCGTCATTACGTGTGCTGGCCCCGTTACGAACGTCTTGATCTGCATCGCCCAGAGTGTTGCTGAAGCCCAAGAGCAACTTGTCGTTGGCAAACTTGGGAGCCCAGTTGCCCCAGGTGTGTAGAGGATCACACCACCGTTTTCGTTGGTGAATCCGTCGTTGCCATCCAGCTGTAGTAAAGACCATGGAACCAGTTGGCATTGCCACCCGGAGCCTTAATGTTCAGCGTGTAATTCACAGCATAGCCGTCCGTGCTCAGGTTGTTGCCACCCGCGCCCAGACCCGTGGCTCCGCTAGGGTTACCCACCACGCTGGTGTCCAAACCACTTCCATTCGTGATCGCGAACTGGGTTTCCAGAACATCATTGATCGGGTAGTAGAACTTCAAACCCGTCTGGTGAACAGTTTGGAAGAGATAATCATAACCGTAGGTAATGTTCAGGTTGGCAGGACGATCGTCCACTTCATAACCCAACATGCTGGCAAACTTACCAGCCGTGATGTCCAATCCGTTGCCAATGGGGGCGCGGATGATGACATAAGCCTGATCCACGGAGAAGTTGTCCGAAGAACCAGCTGCGGCGGTGTTACCACCCAACAGAACAGCGTCTTCACCGAACTTGATGTCCGCGCGGAAACCCGCTTGGAACTCATTGGCTTCGGTCAGACTCTTCTGCAACGTCAACTTGACGGCGTTGAGGTTGAAGTCACCTTGAGCGGTGCCGTCGTTGCCCGAGCGGGCATTCACAGCATCCACACCAGTGAAGTTGTAGATATAACCTGCATCAACATAACCGCTGAGCACAACACCTTTGGTGTTGGTTTCAACGTAGATGGCCTCATCGACCATCTTATTGAGATCCTTTTCCGAGATCGCCGGGGCCATCACGTCCGCAAAGGCGACGCTGCTGGTCAGGGCGACTGCGAACAGACCTGTAATCCATTTATTCATTTTAGTTTTCCTCCTATTTGTTTATTCGATCCCCCTAATCAGGGAAGACCTCATTCATGCACAGCATAGCTCATGCCATACACTCCTTGTGAATGTTAGATTCACCCTAGGTGGGGGGCTTAAGTCGTCAATGTTAATTTTTTGACAGGAGAGACAGGAATAGGGGAATGGTTCCTGGTGAATAGTGAGAAGTGAAAGGCCCTTCGCCCAATGCAAACTGTTACCAGTTACCATTCACCCCAATTCCTACAAAAAAGAAGCCCCCGGTCACAATGACCGGGGCCTCAAGATCTGAATCGCAGTTAAACTGAACGATTAGAAGGTATAGACAGCTTGGAAAGCAACGGTGTGAGCCAGGTCATCACCATTGACGCCAACCACATCATTACCAGCATCAACGCGATACTCAGCACGAACCAAGAGATTCTCGAGCAGGTTGAAACCAGCAGTGAGGGTGTAGCTCCACAGATCTGTCGTGCCACGCCCACTGTTGATGGGGCTGGTGGCGGCCAGGAGGGTGCTGCCTTCATCGCTGTTATGCAAGTAAGAAGCACGGCCAGCCAAGCTGAAGATGTCCGTGAACTGATACTTGGCATAGAGACTGCCGCTGGCAAAGGTGTAACCATTACCGGCAA
>JAAUTS010000218.1 GCA_012031345.1 Blastochloris sp.
GCTTGCCGTTACCGCTTGGCGATGGAAACTAGACGATCCAGTAGAGGAGGCGTCCGCAGTTTTCGCAGGGGGTGACTTTTTGGGCTGATTTGGCGTTGAGGATGGTTTGCTGGGTCAGCTTCATGTGGCAGCCGCCGCAGCTTGAGCCGTTTTCCACGGGGACGATGGCGATGTCTCCCTTGCTTTGGAGCAGGCGTCGGTAGCGGTTGACTTCGACGCTGTCAATTTGGGCGGCGAGTTCGCTGCTTTCCTTTTCGAGCTGAAGTTTGGCGGCTTGGAGATTGATTTTCTTTTGGGCCAGATCCTGTTGGCGTGCGTGGGCGGCTTTTTCGAATTCTTTTACGCGGATGGATTCGGCGGCGACGGCCTTTTGGGCGTTATCGTAGGCCTCCATGAGGACGAGTTCTTTGTCTTCCAGTTCGACGATGGTTTTTTCCGCCCGTTCGATTTCGGTGCCGAAGGCTTGGAATTCCTCGTTTTTGCGGGTTTCGAGCTGGGCACCTTTATATTTGGCGATGGCGGCTTTTTTGCTGAGCACCTGGTTGTCGAGATCTTTGCGTTCGCTTTCGATCTGGTTTGTGCGGAGTTTCAGGGCCTCGAATTCGGACATCTGGAATTTGAGTTTATCTGCGATGGCTTTTTCCTCACTGGGGAGGAGTTCGAGTTCTTTGAGAGTGCGGCGGAGTTTGACATCGCGATCCTGTAGAACGAGGAGAGATTCCAGAACGGGTAGCATTGGGACGAGTTAACGGCAAAGGACGGAAAGATGCAACTCCCATGAAGGAAGTGGGAATTTGGCATCATTAGAGTCTGGGATGAGTTGCAAGCCTAGCTAAAGCCGGGAAGGAAGGATGCCATTTAGGTTGAACAGCAGGAATGAAGGCTCTTTAATGAGAGGCGGTTGTTATCAACCTGATTGATCTCATGTCCAGACTCAAGACTGCTGTCCGATTGAAATTGCTCGAAACGATGTTCCTCAGCCGGGAGGGAGATCGACGGGAGGGTATTTTATTCCGTCAAGGGCAGGGTTGGTTTCAGATTTCGAGTATGGGGCATGAAGCACTGATCGCACTGAGCCTGCATTTGCGGAGTTCGGATTATTTGTTTCCGCATTATCGGGACCGTTGCTTGGTGATGGGGCGTGGGGTAACGACGGGGGAATTGGCCCGGGTTTTTTACGCCAAACGGGATTCTTCCAGCGGGGGGAGGCAGTTGCCAGGACATTTCAGCAGTCGCAAGCACAACATCTGTAGTCTGGGATCGCCCACGGGGAGTAATCTTCTGCCGGCCTGCGGAGCGGCTTGGGGCATGGTCCTGGACGGCAAGGATGATGTGGTGATGGCCTGTGTGGGGGATTCCGGGATGAGGCAGGGTGAGTTTTATGAGGCGTATGCCTTCGCGGTGGAGAGGAATTTGCCAGTGATTTTTGTAGTGGAGGATAATGAATATGGCATCAGCACCTGCACGACGCAGTCGAATCCGTTGAGGAACGGTTTGTTTGACATGAAGCGCATCCTACAGGTGAACGGTCGGGATATTGATGACCTGCATGAGGCATCGGCCAAGGCGATCAAGCAGGCGCGTTCCGGGCATGGGCCGATGGTGCTTTGGTGTGAGTTGGATCGCTTGGGCAGCCACTCCAGCAGTGATGACCACCGGATTTATCGCAGTGCGGAGAACCTGGAGTTGATTCAATCACGGGATCCGGTGACGGTGTTGGCGCGGCAGTTGATCGAGGAGAAACATTTGTCCGAGGCGAAATGGGAGGCGATGCAGGAGACGCTGACCCGGCAGGTGGAGGCGGACTACATGGAAGCGGCGGCTTCCAACGATCCCAAACCGGAGGATGCCTTGGAGCAGTTGTTAGGAGAACCGCATGGGGGTCTGGGGGACACCATGAATCAGGGGTGTTCGGATTGGCGGATTTTGGATGCGGTGAATGAAACCTTCCGTCAGGCGCTGGATCAGAACCGGCGTTATGTGTTTTTTGGGGAAGACATCTGCGACCCCATGGGCGGGGTTTTTAAACTGACCAACGGCCTTTCGACAAAGTACCCGGACCGGGTGTTCAACTCACCGCTGGCGGAGGCGACGATAGTCGGCGTGGCCTGTGGTTTAGCGGCGTATGGGTATCGACCGGTGTTTGAGCTGCAGTTCATTGATTTGTGGGTCCGGCCTGGAACCAGTTGGTGAACAACCTGGCCACGCTGCGTTGGCGGACTTTTGGGGAGTGGACGGCTCCGGTGGTGTTGTATGCCCCGTATGGGGCTTATCTGCCTGCGGGAGGACCTTGGCACAGCCAGGCCAATGAAGCGGCCTTTGCCCATGTGCCGGGCCTGCGTGTGGTGGTCCCCTCCACGCCGGAGGATGCTGCCGGGTTGATGCAAACGGCGTTGAAGGCGGAGGACACCACGCTGGTGTTGTTACCCAAACATTTGATGCGGGTGCGGCGTCCGCGTCCAGAACGGGTGGAGTCGGTCCCCTTTGGTCAGGCGGTGCTGCGGCAGATGGGTGAGGATGTCACGGTGGTGTGTTGGGGGAATTGTGTGGAGAAAGTGACCGAGGCGGTGCAGGAGTTGGGAACGCTGAACTCGGTGGAGTTGATCGACCTCCGCAGCATTTCGCCCTGGGATCGGGAAACGGTCAAGGAATCGGTTTTAAAAACGGGACGTTTGCTGGTGGTGCAGGAGGACAACGTGACCTGTAGTGCCGGGCAGATGATTTTGAGCGATATGTTGCAGGACAGTGATGTCTGGGCCGCGCTGCGTTGTTCCCCGCGCCTGCTTTCTCGTCCTGACATCCACATTGGCTTCCATCCGGTTTATGAGGAAACGGTTTTACCGGACAAGAACCTGATTCTCCGAGCTTTGCTGGAAATTACGGAAGGTGGCCAGAACCAATCCGATCCACGGCCCCAATCCGTCAAAAGCGCGGGGACACAGAGTCCGGCTTCAGAGCGCAATGGGCATGAGAACGGGCACGGCTCGCTTTTGCCATCCGTGTGCCTCACATCGGGGAGGGGTTGGAGGAAGCCCGGATCATCAAGTTTTTCAAACAACCGGGAGACAAGGTCAAGCGGGATGAGTTGATCTATCAACTGGAGACGGACAAGGCGGTGGTGGATATTGAATCACCGCAGGACGGCACTTTGGATTCCTGGGAGGCCCGTGAATCGAGTATGGTGCGGATCGGTGCCATCATCGGAAAAATCCAAAGCGGCGTGGCGGCCAAGGGTGCTTCTCCCGCTCCTGTGGCCAAATCAAGTCCAAGCAGCAAAACACCACCTGCGCCACTGCCTGGTCCGGTGCTGTCTGTGCCCTTGACCACGCGCCAGATCGCTCCGCTGCAATCGACGATGTTGGCCAAAACAGCTGCCGAGTTGGCCAAGCAGGTGGAGGGTGCGGATTTTGAGGAAATCACCTTGTCCGCCCAGCAACAGGTGCTGGCTACGCGTTTGGTGAGAGCGGCGCGGGTGGCGGTGCCGGCGACGATTTTTCAAGAGGCTTCCTGGGAGTCGATCAAAAAGGCGAGAGAGATGCTGAAGGGTGACCCGGAGAACAAGGAGATCACCTCTTTTGCCATCTTCGCCTGGTCGGTGGCGCAGGCAGTCAAGTTGCATCCGGTTTTCCGCAGTTCTCTGCCGCAGAAATTCCATCATGCGCGTGTATCGGGATGTGCATTTGGGGGTGGCGGTTTCGTTGCAGAACGATGATTTGACGACAGCGGTGGTGGAGGGGGCCGACACGATGAAGTTGCGGGGAAT
>JAAUTS010000055.1 GCA_012031345.1 Blastochloris sp.
TCAGGGTAAACGTAGTAAAAGTTGTTGAGCCTGTTCTGTTGAATCAGACAAGAACCTTTTTAAACCACGAAGCCCCACGAATCCACCCCCCTACCGCCCCGCCGCCCCAAGGAAAAAACTTTATTTAAATTCGTGTAACTTAGTGTCCACCTGCTCGCGACGTGTCGGAGTTCTTGGTTTACAGACTCCGCGAAGCGGCCCCTGTTCAGCACTTTAAAAATTGCCCGTGAACAGCATAATACCCGCCGGACCCAGAATCACGATGAAGAGGCAGGGCAAAATGAAAAGCACCAGGGGAATCATGATCTTCACAGGTGCCTGGTTGGCTTTCTTCTCCGCCGCCTGCCGACGTTTCACCCGCATGGCTTCCGTCTGAACTTTGATCACATCGGTCAAACTCCCCCCCAACTTCGTGATGTAATTGACCGCCGTAATGAAGGTCCTCAAATCTTCCACCCCACTGCGTCGGGACAAATTATTCAAGGCCTCATAACGGGATATGCCCAGATTGATTTCTCTCAAGGTCCGTTTCATTTCATCAGCCAAAGCACCCTTGGTTCGCTCGGAAACAACCGACATGGCCCCGTCAAAAGCCATCCCGGCCTGCACGCTGATGCTGATCAAATCAAAAGTGAAGGGCAACGCCATCTGGATTTCGTGCCGCCGCTTTTGGGCCTTCCCCGACAAAATCCCGATCGGAAGCCTGTATCCCAAAAAGGCCCCCACCGCACAGACTCCCAGCAACAGCGGAAATCCCATAATACCTTTGATCACATGAGGGAGGAACAGCAGAAAACCGCCCATGGGTAACACCGCCATCAGAATCCAGGACAAAGTGGTCAACTGAACCCCGGTGATGGTCCCGATCATCCCCGCTTCCGCAATCAATTGATCCGCCTTGGTAATCATGGTCGCGGGTGTCATGGCACCGAAAGTTTTGGAAAAACGATCTGCCAAGGGAAGGAACACACGACTGACCAGACTCTTATCCATCACTTCCGCATCCCGGATACCCACCCCGCTCTCGCCCCCCGTCGCCGCAGCCCGCACACGGGCCGCCAACCCTTCCGCCTTGGGTTTGCTCAAGCTGAACGCTATGGCGAGCAGGATCAACGAACCAAAAAGTGTCAGTGCCACGAGAATAATCATCGTTTTTCCTTAAACTTCAATGTCCACAATCCTAAAAATGATGAAGGCCCCGGTCAACTGCATGGTGATGGCGATGCCGATCAGGAAATAACCCGGTATGGTCGAGATCAAAGGCTCGATATAACGCGGGTTGATGACCGAAACGGCCAAGGCAATAAAGAAAGGCATGGAGGCCACCAATCCACCCGAAAGTTTACCCTGCGTGGTCAGAGTGTCGATCATGCCATGGATCTTGATGCGCTCCCGCACCGTGGCCGCTGTTGTCTCCAAAATCTCAGCCAGATTGCCCCCCACCTTCCTCTGAATAATGTAGGCACTGACCACGATCTTCAAATCTTCCGAAGGCACCCGGGTCAGCATGTTCTCCATGGACTCCGCCTCCGGCAGCCCAAGGTTGACCTCCTTGATCACCTGCTTGAATTCTGCCGCAATGGGATTGTCCGATTCACTCACTGCCACTTGGCAACCTTGAAGAAAAGTTTGACCCGCCCTCAAGGAATTCACCACCAGAATGAGAAAGTCTCCCATTTGATTGGAAAATTTACTGATTCGGGCCTTTTTCCTCATGGCCAAATACGGAATGTGCAGAAAAAGAAAAAGGCAGACTAAAAAGCAAAGCCAGACTCACACTTTTTAACAACGCAAAACCCACCAACAGACCAACTATATATAAAACCCCACGGAAGATCAGAAACTCGGTGACACGGAGAGGTATATCCGCCCGGGCCAAGTCTTCCTCAATTTTCGTGAAAAATGCCTCTCCCGTAAACTTGCCCAAAACTGGTTTGAGATCGATGCCGGACAACAAGGTCTTTTTAGGCCCCTCCACCTCACCCGGTGAACGGAACTCCCCACGCAATTCTTCCGGAACTTGGGAAAGCTTTTGCACGCGGGACTTCACCACCGAAGCCTCTTCCTTGTAGAAAAAGAGCTGGCCCACCGCCATGGCCAGGACGGACATGAAGAGGAGCACACTGACACCTATGGCGAAAAGAACATGAATCAGACCTCCAAGCTGGTTTGAAATACTTCCACCGGAAGATTTTCCCCGTGGGCTCTCAGGTGATCCATGCACTTGGGCACAATCCCACAACCCCGGAACACCCCACTCACCTTGCCCTCCTGGCTGATGCCCGTTTGCTCAAACTTGAACAAGTCCTGCAGGGTGATGGTTTGCCCCTCCATCCCCTGAACTTCCGTGATATACGTAAATTTTCTGGAACCATCCTGCAGACGACTACACTGCACAAAACAGTGAACCGCCCCCGCGATTTGTTCTTTGATCGCCTTTTCCGGAAGCTCCACCCCTGCCATCATCACCAGCGTGGAGATGCGGGCCAAAGCCTCGCGGGGTGAGTTGGCGTGTGTGGTGGTCAGAGAACCATCATGTCCCGTGTTCATGGCCTGAAGCATGTCCAAAGCCTCCCCACCACGGCACTCCCCGATCACGATACGATCAGGCCTCATCCGCAAACAACTTTTTACCAAATCCCGAATGGTCACCGCGCCTTTGCCCTCGATGTTGGGTGGCTTGGATTCCAGACGAACGACATGCTCCTGCATCAAAACCAATTCAGCCGCATCTTCCACCGTGATGATCCGGTTCCCTTCAGGAATAAACGAGGAAAGCGCATTCAAGGCCGTTGTTTTACCGGAGCCCGTGCCACCCGAAATGACAATGTTCAAGGCACCACGCACGGCGGACTGAAGAAACATGCACATCCCCTTGGAAAGAGCTTTGAACTCCATCAGCTTCTCCATGGTCAGTTTGTTTTTGCTGAACTTACGGATTGTCACCGTGGCTCCATCCAAGGCACAGGGCGGAATAACCACGTTCACACGTGACCCATCCGGCATACGGGCATCGCAAATCGGGCTGGACTCATCCACACGCCGACCCAGCGGCGAGAGAATTTTATCGATCACCCGGCGCAGGCTGGCCTCGTCCACGAAGCGGACCGGAGACAGGGTGACTTTGCCTTTTTGTTCGATGTAAATTTTATGGGAGCCATTGATCATGATCTCCGAGACCGCCTCGTCCTTCAGCAATTCCTCCAGCGGACCAAACCCGACCATCTCGTTGGTGACGTCGTTGACCAACTTGTCACGAAGCTGTTTGCCGATCGGAATTTTATCCGCACTGAGTTTTTCATCAATCAACTGCTCGATGGTTTGAACCAAGGCGTCCTTATTTCCGCTGTTGAGCAGTTGGGGATTGATTCGTTGAATCAAATACGGAAGCAGGGAGCGTTTGAACTGAAGCAAAAACTCGGCCGCCGCGTTGGCCGGACTCGGTGATGAAGTGGGGGCGGCGGGAGTGATGGCCGCAGGTGCAGCCACGGAGCCTGTGCCGGAGGCCGGAGGCCTGGTCAGTCCCGGTGGACGTGATAAAGCGGGTCGTTGTCCGGGGGCTCCCCCGTATCCTGGTGGTATGGGCCTCATAAAAAAATAAGGTAGTCGCTTTGACCGCTGCTACAATCTAATTCAATGCCTCATCATTCAGCCCAGCGTTGAATGGTAAATTCCGCCAGCTTTTCAATGACTGAGGTGAAAGGATGATCTTTGCGTGTATCCACGAAGAGTTTACCGCTGTTGATGCTGTAAACCGTTTCCGCCGGACAACTCGGTAAATAGGCCGTCACCGGGTGACTGAGAACCTCTTCGATTTCCTCCTCGGAGATTTCCGTTCCCACCTCGGCATTGTTCACGATGACCTTGAACTTGTTGCGCTCCACCCCTCTGGATTCCAGGCTTTTCATCCAACGCTGCAGGGACATCAGACGTGAAAGGTCGCGGGTCGTGATCAGGTAAACGAGATCCGCCTCCTCCACCGCAGCGTGCGTGGGCGGAAGGTCATAGGCCCCGGTGTCCACCACGATGTACTCCGCCATAGATCGCAACTCTTTTAACAAATTGGAGGCCTGACCCGCGTCAAAACCGTAAAAATCAAAATCATCATTCGGGCAGGCCAGGAATTGAAAACCCAACTTGTGATCCGCCACCAAATTCCTGAGCAGAGTCACGTCCAGACTTAAGCCTTGAGAAATGGCCTCGACAATGGTGTTCCTTGGCACTTGATCCAGCATAGTGAAGAAATCACCTGGACTCATGCTGTAGTCAAGCAGGGTAGGCTTTACTTTCTGTCGCGCCATGGCCAGGGCAAGGTTGACGGCAAAGATGGACTTACCCACCCCCGAACGCGCACTGGCCACTGCGACCATGTAAGAACTCGAAATTTCCAGCACCGGGCTTGCGTGCTGGGCATTGATGGAAGCTTGGTGAAGAACACTAGCTATGGCCTGCGGCGTAAAGGGCGGCACCAAAACATCCCTCATGTTGTTTTGTAGAATCTTTTGCCACACATCCCCCGCTTCATTGCCCTGTAACGCGGGCACAAAATACACAGAGGGATGCCTTTGCCGGATTTGCGATATCAGGTTGAAACCGTCCGCATCAGGAAGGCGGATCTGTAGAATAATAATGTCCACCAAAGCAGGCAACTTGGCCATGGCCTCGCCCGCGCTACCAGCATGTCCCAGCAGCTGTAAACCCGACACCGTAGGCACTGCCGCTTTGATAGACTGAGCCACCGCGGCATCTGAATGTATGAGAAAAACTCCAGCCATGACCTTTACTCCCCTTCCACAAACCGTTGTTTACTGCGGTTTTGACGCTTCCGGTGCCGTCTCGATCACAGGTTGGGAAGCCTCCGCTGGGGCGGGTGCCTCTTCTTCCGTCCTGAGATTAACCACTTCACCCTGGGCAGGAGCCTGCGGAGAAGACTCATTGAGTTGGATGGGAGGAAAATCCGCAGGTGTAGGCTCGATGATGCTTACCTTACGCGGAGTCACGTTGGCCGCACTGATTCTGACGGGCTTGCTCGCAGGGCGACGAGCCCCCTCATCCACCAGACGTTTTTCCAAATCTGGAGTGCGGACGTTCATGTTATTGATCTCCTCCTCGAAGCGGGGCGTGTCATTGGCTGCTGACCATTTATCGTAACTCTTTAAACCTAGAATCTCTGGTTGCAGCACAAAAATTAATTCGGATTTCCGCTTGTCATTGGTTCGATTTTTAAAAAGCTCTCCAATGATGGGTATTTTTTCAACGAACGGAATCGACTCCAGGTTTTTGATCATCGAGTCCGTGAACAATCCTCCCATCACTAAGGATTGTCCCGATCTCATAGCTACACGACTTTCAATAAAATTGGTGTCCAAAGCTCCACCCACCGTTGGGGTGATGATGCTGGGTTGCACCATCATTTTTAGCACCCCATTCTCATCGATCGTCCGAATCACTTCACGTCGTGAGGGAATGGAGCTGGGCGTGCCATCATTGGCTCGAGGAGCAATATCTCGACCCCTCGAAACTACGGAAATCGGCACACCGCCAGAATCCACGCTTGGCCTGAAAAAAGGCTCTTCCGTCGCTCCACGGTCGATGATGGGGCTTATTCTTAAAATGACCCCGGTCTGAATAAACTCCGTAGTGGTCGTGGCAGTCAAATCCGTCACCACCGTTCTCACCTGCGGGATCAGAGTTCCAACGTTGAATTCGGCTGCTTGACCATTAAGAACAGTTAAAGTCGGCTCCTGCAAGAGCGTAGCCTTGCCATTGATTTTACCAAGATTAACCGTTGTATTGATATTAGCAGGAAGATTTGCGCCGAAAATCGGCAAGTCACCGTTATTGCCAGTCTCAAAAAATGGTGCTGAAGATTGAAATCCTAAACCAAATCCAAAGGCTCCGCCCGGAACCGTAACTAGAGCAGATCGGTGTTGCAGGCCAATATTGCTTTGTTCCGTCACATCCACCTTAATCACCTTCACCCGCATCTTCACCTGAAGATAATTCCTGATGCTCATCAGGTTAACCACGTTCGGAGAATACGATGCCGAAATTTCAATCGCTTTGTCCGCGATCAATTCATTTTCCACCTCGCCCATCAACACGATCGTGGGGCGGAAATCCTGCGCGGTCACAATCTGACCCGTGGCTGAGCTCGTCGTCTCACCACGGGGAGCCAAAATCTCATTACTGGTCTCAGTGCCAAATGACCTGCTCAAATTTGCCCCCACCAAGGCGGCCTGCGGCGGCAGAATCTTGACCTTCAATCCAGGGTCCCCCACAAACTCCACAATCGCCGCCTCCAATTCCTTCTCAATGCTGTTCTCTTTGAAACGGGCAATGACATTGATCTGATAGACCGTGGTCACCCCATCCTCGGTGATTTCCACAAATGCCGTACCCACCGCCCGCAAGGCCAAAACCAGGCGATCCGTCAAATCCGCTGGCTGGGACAGAATGATGGGCTCTCTCAACACCTGACCTGCCTGATCCTTGAATTCCCAGTAACCATCAATGGCCACCCCTTTGTTTTCCACCTTAACGATTGCAGAAGTGATGTCCTTCACCGGGATAGTCAGGTTGTCCTGAGGAAATCCACGCAATACTTTATCCGCCTTTCTCGGTTTATAGAGAATGTCTGTCAGGGAATTTTGTTCATTCAATTCTCCCGATCCTTCGGCCTGCCCGTTCGCAGACGACTGTCCGGCCTCCGCCCCGATCAGCGGAGACACCATTCCCAAAACCAGTAATGCTACAATTAAGATATTTTTCATGAGTTGCCTTAGATGAATTAAAGGGTTCTTCTACGGGTTGGCGGCGGGGGCGGTGCTGCTGGAGGCGCTTCTTGTGTGGAGAAAAGTTGGTAAAGCTTATCGATCACCCGTTGATGCATCACGTTGGCCACCGGCACAATTTCCGTGTCATCAAAACGCCGCAACACTAAAGAAATTCCCTGGGAAGTCTTCAAGGCACTCATGATAATCTCCGCCTCGCGAGGAGTAACATCAAAGGTGGCAATAACCCCTTCCCCAATTCTTCGTGTCTGTGGAATGGCTTTGCTGGAGGTTCCTCTGACTTCTTCCTGAGGTCCATCCTCAGGATCCGCCTCAAAATTCGGAGCCACCGGAATCGGCGCCTCTCCTTTGAAAATGTCCACTACCCGAACCCGCTGCATGAACGTGATCGCCGCCACCGAACCCAACATCTGACCACCCGGAGGGATTTGGTCCGCCGCGATTTCAAAACTCCCCACCAAATCCACAAAGTCCCCGTTTTTGATCACATACCCACTCGTCCCCAAAACATCCACTGGCACCGACACAAAACGTCGCCCTTTATCGATCATCAACGCCGCCCGCGGCAATCCCTCAGGCAACACTGCCTTGGAAGTCATGATGATATCTCCCTTCGGTATAAATAATGCGGAAAATCGGCCCAGAACTTGTTCCGGATTGGCCAGTGCGGATTCGGGAAACAGATCTTGAGGCACATCCACTTGCCTGACACTCAAAGGCGTTAACGGTTGACC
This sequence comes from Blastochloris sp., assembly GCA_012031345.1. Classification (GTDB taxonomy): domain Bacteria; phylum Verrucomicrobiota; class Verrucomicrobiia; order Methylacidiphilales; family JAAUTS01; genus JAAUTS01. The sequence continues at coordinate 7,529 of JAAUTS010000055.1, forward strand.
TGGAGGAATGTTATCTGCCGCCACCAACATCTTAACCATCGGAATCTGCACCTGCTGTACAACCTGCGGAACAGTGGCTAACGCATCCCTTCTAGCCTGCTTCACCAGCAGGTTGATCAAAAACAATGAAGCAGCACCCAGAAGGATGGCGAGGACGATCAGGACGTTGAAGGCCTTATTTTTCATGGGTATTTACGTAATAAGTAGTAAAGTATGAGAAAAAGGTCAAGTGCTTTATCCTAAGTTATTGATTGCTTCCATTTCTTCGCCCTTGGTTTAGTTTCAAATTGTGGCTCGTTTTTTAACATGTTCACCTCCCTGGCGGCGCTCTCGCCCGCTGCTCATCTTGTTCTTTTTTTATTTTTGTTAGTTTTCCTGTCCAATCGCAAAACCTCTCCCTCGGCCTGAACGAAATGTTCGGTCTGCCCATCTGGCAGGACGAATCCCTCTGGGATGATCAGGCTGACTACAGTGCGCGCAGGCTCAGCCTTGAGGGAACCAAAAATGCCGAACGCTCTTTCTACCGCCGCGCTTTCGCAGGCTCCGTGGCCTGCCTCGACAGTCGGCTCTTTGCCCTCGATCTCTATTCCCACGACGGCCTGGTGCAGAAGGTCGTGGTCGGCTTCATCAATCGGGCAGACATCGCCTCCGTCCTGACCAATCCCAACTCCCGCCAATACGATCAGGTCGCTGAAATTGAATATCAAAAAATTCGCATCAAACTCATCCAACGTCTCGGCCAACCCTCCCAGCGGGGCGGCTCCGAATCTTGGACCTGGCTGAGCCACGATCTCATCCTCAACAAAGGCCCGGAAGCTCTCACCCTCTCCATTCAAAAAGTAACAAATACCCCCGGAGCTTCATCCCAGGACCAAACTCTCACCCGCAAATCCCCCCTCAGTTATCTCAATCGCACAGCCAGCGGCGATACCCTGATCGGCTCCCTCCCCCCCGTCTCCCAAGGTGACCGCGGCTACTGCGTTCCCGCCAGTTGGGAAAAAGTACTCCTCTATCACGGACTCAATTTCAACGTCTATGAACTGGCTCAAGCTGGCGGCACCAAAACCTATGGAACCCAAGCTGCACGCTTCTCCCGTGAAATGGAAAACCTTCTCACCCCCCTTCACTACAAGGTCCGCTCTCTGCCTCAGACACCACGCGGCATCGCCGCCATCAAACCTCACATTGACCAAGGACTTCCTGTCATTTGGTATATGAACGCAGCCACGCTCCGCGAATGGGTTGGACGCAACAGCATGCGTAATAAACATCTCCCGCCCACAACCTTCAGCACAAAAAACATACCCCCCGCCTACCACGCTCTCCTCATCATCGGTTATAATGAAGGCTACAAAGAAATTGCCCTCTCCGACTCCACCGAACTAGGAAGCTCCCTACCCTCCATCTGGATCCATGAGGCGGAATTTTTAGATGCCGATCTCGGCCAAGATTCTCTCACCGTAATCGTCCCCCCCGCCACTTCCGGAGGCGGCGGCTTCATCAAACCCCGCTGGTATTAAATCCCATCCCCTCTCGAAACACACAAACCATCCTCAACCTTTCCCCAAGCCCCACTCCCTTCGCGCTCCTCGCGTCTTTGCGGTTTATCCCCTTACGGAATCTTCCCCCTCACCGCTGCCGCCAGTTCCGTCGCCAATTTTTGATTCACGAACCAGTGAAATTTCTCTTCCTGACCTCGCGGCACCAAACGTGACTCCATCACCCTTGGATTTTCCCCATCACTCAGATCCAGACTCCACCCATCGACTGCCGACAACGACTCCAAGCTTCCCGTCGGGTTCCGCTCACGCAACCTCTGCAACAGCGTCTCCTTGATAAACAACGGCACCAAACTCCCCTCCATCCCCGCCAAACCACCCTCTGCAAAACTGAAGGAAGCCCACAAAGCTCCATAACGGCGCTGCTCGGTGAAAATTTTGGCCACCGACGCCACCGCTACATCGTGTTTGGTTTTTCCGTCAAAAACAAACCGGGAATTTTTCTCAAGCCACCTGTTACCGGTCGATTAAAATAATACGGATTCACCCCCACAAATCCCGCCACCCGATTGCTCTCCGAATTGGCAAATTCATAAACAAATTGTGCCCCGGCCAGATTCCCCACCATGATCAGATTCGCCCGGTCCAGATCACGTAAGGCCTCGGATTGTCGCGCCAGACTGCGCAGACACTCCAACAACGCGGTGCGTCCCCCACGCTCCGTCTGACTAAAATCCAGCCCGGGACGATTGACAAATTTACAACCCAGAACCGCACTTTGAGTCTCCGCCGCCACTGCGGCATAACGTCCCCCTACCGCCTCAGCCCGTGTGTCCTCATTCTGCGCCCCCACCACCACGATGACAGCCCGCGGCGATCCCGCCCCACTCCAACCCAGACGAAATTCCGCCGACGCAAACGCATCGCGCTCCGTGGCCGGATAAACATAGTCCCATGGCTGCGCTCCCAACGAACCCGCCCCAAGAAGCGTCAACACCATCCACGAACAAAACCTGTCTTTCATGCCGTCAGCCTAACCAAGGCCGCCCATAAAGCAAACTGGGACTTCAGCACCTCTCACTGGTGCCACTTCAATCCAAGGCATTCACAACAAACCCTGGTGCACGTTTCTGCGAAACACCAAGAGCAGCCCTTACTTCTTTTTCCTGCCGCTTTTCGCGCCCTTTTGCAAAACCCGATGCCGGGCCTTCAAACGCAAGGCGTTCAGGTTGATGAAACCGGTCGCATCCCCCTGATTGTAGGCTCCCGCATCCGCCTCCATCGTCGCCACTTTCGGATCATACAGGGAGAAATGACTCTTACGACCCGCCACCATGATGTTGCCTTTATAAAGCTTCAGACGCACCGAACCCGTCACCGTCTGTTGACTGTGATCGATCGCCGCCTGGAGAAACTCCCGCTCCGGTGCAAACCAAAAACCGTAATACACCAGTTCCGAATACTTGGGAATGAAACCATCCCGCAGATGCATGACCTCACGATCCAAGGTCAGGGTTTCAATCTGACGATGTGCAAAATGCAGGATCGCGCCACCGGGAGTTTCGTAAACACCACGCGATTTCATGCCGACGAAGCGGTTCTCCACCAAATCCACCCTGCCGATGCCATGCTTGCCTCCGAGTTTGTTCAGAGCGCGCATGACGTTGGCCGGACTCAGTCGCTTGCCATTCACCGCCACACAATCCCCCTGCTCAAAGTCCAGCTCCACATATTCCGCCCGGTCCGGTGCCTTCTCCGGTGAGACGGACAACTTGAACATGTCCACCGGAGGCTCCGCCCAAGGGTCCTCCAAAATCCCGCTTTCAAAGCTGATGTGCAAAAGATTACGATCCATCGAGTAAGGTTTCTTGGCCGTGACCGGAACCGCGATTCCCTTTTCTTTGGCATAGGCCATCAAATCCTCGCGTCCCTTGAAATCCCAGGTGCGCCAGGGAGCGATGACCTGCAACTGAGGTGCCAAGGCGGCAAAGGTCAGCTCAAAACGCACTTGGTCATTCCCCTTGCCCGTCGCTCCATGCGCCACCGCATCCGCCCCCTCCATCAGGGCGATCTCCAACTGACGCTTGGCAATCAAGGGCCGCGCGATGCTTGTCCCGAGAAAATATTGATTCTCATACAGGGCATTGGCCCGGATCATGGGGAAAATGAAATCCTTGGCAAATTCCTCCGTCAAATCATCAATGTAACATTTCGAGGCACCCGTCCGGACCGCTTTTTTATCCAAGCCCTTCAGCTCCTCCTCCTGCCCGATGTCCGCACAGAAGGCGATGATTTCCGCGTTGTATTTTTCCTTGAGCCAGATCAGCAGGATGGAGGTATCGAGACCTCCCGAATAAGCGACAACAATTTTCATAGATGAGATTAGAGCCTGGGGTTGTTACAAACAAATGTCAGTCTGTCCGTGGTGGGAAGATTTCGCGGAGATTGGAAAAAATCAGGCGACAGCCGCAGCTTTCTGCGTCGTGGGTTTGATCTTTTTCAAATAAGGTTCCGCCTTCTCCAGCGCGGCCTGGGCCGTGATGCCCGCCTGTGCGCGCAGGAAGTCCACCTTGCCGTGCTCAACAAACTGATCCGGCCAACCAATGCGCACCACTGGCACACTCAGACCCATGTCGCTCAGTTCCTCAATCACTCCGGCACCGAAACCTCCCCGCAGCACGTGATCCTCAAAGGTCACCATCATGTCACAGCTGCGACCAAAAAATTCCAGCGTCCCACGATCCAAAGGTTTGGCAAAACGGGCGTTGATGATGGCTACGGAATATCCCCGCGCCTCCAGCAAAGCCGCCAGCTCCTGACCCATGGGCAACATGTGACCATAACTCCAGATCGCCACCTGCGTCCCGTGTTTGATCACCTCCGCCTTGCCAATCGGAATCAGCGCAGGTTGATCCTTGACCTTGCTTCCCGGTCCGTTGCCTCGGGGGTAACGAATCGCGCTCGGGCCCGCATGTTGCACCGCCGTGTAGAGCATGTCCGCCAACTCATCCTCATCCTTGGGTGACATGTGGATCATGTTCGGCACACAGCGAATGTAGGAAATGTCAAAAAGACCATGATGCGTCGGGCCGTCGTCCCCGGAAAGCGAGCCCCGGTCCATGGCAAAAACCACGGGCAGATTCTGCAAAGCCACATCATGGATGATCATGTCATAGGCGCGCTGCAGGAAGGTGGAGTAAATCGCGCAAACCGGCTTGTAGCCCTTCGTGGCCAGGCCCGCCGCAAAGAGCACCGCATGTTCCTCCGCAATCCCCACATCAAAGTATTTGTCAGGATGTTTCGGTTGAAAACGGTCCAAGGCCGTTCCGTTCGGCATCGCCCCCGTGATGGCCAGCACCTTGTTGTTGGTGTCGGCAATCTTGGTCAGTGTGTCCGCAAAAACCTGGGAGAAGGTCAGCGGCCCCGTGGCGTTGTTCTCCCCATCCGTCGGGTGGAAGGTGCCGGGTCCGATGCCGTGATACTTCTTCTGCTTGGACATGGCCAGGTCCAGGCCCTTGCCTTTTTGGGTGATGATATGCAGCAGCACCGGATGATCCTGCTCCTTCAAAAACTCAAACATCTTGATCAGGCTGTCGATGTCATGACCATCCACCGGCCCGTAATACGTCAGGCCCATCTCTTCAAAAATCACACTGGGCAACAGCAAACTCTTGGCCGCTTCCTCCGCCTTCTTGGCGTATTTCAGGGCGACTTTCCCACCCAATTTTTCCACCATCAGACCCGCCTTGTCGTGCAGATAACTGAACTGGGAACTGGTCGCGATTTTGTTGAAGTAACTGGCGATGGCCCCGACGTTTTTATCAATCGACCACTCATTGTCGTTGAGAATCACGATCAGTTTCTTGGTATGCTGGGTGATGTTGTTCAAAGCCTCATAGGTCACCCCGCAGGTGAAGGCCGCATCCCCGCACAAGGCCACCACATGCTCGTCACTCTTGCGTAAATCCCGCGCGGTGGCCATGCCCAGCGCGGCGGAAAGTGCCGTGCCCGCATGTCCTGCTCCATAACAGTCGTGCGCGCTCTCCGTGCGCAACATGAAGCCGTTCAAGCCCCCCGCCTGGCGGATGGTGTTGAACTGTTTGCGCCGCCCGGTCAAGAGCTTGTGGACATAAGCCTGGTGACTGACATCGAAAATAAAATTGTCCTTGGGCGTATTGAAGACGTAATGCATGGCGATGGTCACTTCCACCAAACCCAGGTTCGGCCCGATGTGACCCCCGTTTTTACTACAGACCTGGATCAGCTCCTCGCGGATTTCCCCGGCCATGATTTCCATTTCCGCGATGCTCAACTTCTTCACATCCGCCGGGCTGTCAATACGATCCAAAATACGTGCCATAATCTTTTTTACTCAGATACTCAGAAGAGGCTGACCTCTCCCGAAGCTTTCTTTTTATCCGCGTTTATCGCCTCTTCCACCGAAGCGGCGTGTTCCTGCTCTGTCAGGCTCAAATCGGAAGAAGTAACCTTCCCCGACTTGTCCCTGGTTAACAACTCTATTTTTGCCTCCGCCACCTTCAGCTTGTCTTCACAAACCGTCAACAGCTTCATCCCCTCTTCATAACGTTCGATGATTTGATCCAGGGGAAGATCGGAGGATTCCATCTGCTCGATGATTTCCTCCAGCCTTTCGACCGCACCTTCAAAACTGGGTTGTTCCTTAGCCCCTTTGGCCATAGGTTTTTTATCGAAGTCGTTTCCTTCCTTCCCGTCGAGAATTATTTTGCCTACCCTGCCCCATGACCCCGGAAGAACTTCTCCCTGCTGTGATCGAAAAAGCCGGACTTCCCAGCGCCCGCCAACATCTTTTCCTCTGCCTCGGGCCCGACTGTTGCAGCCCGGAAATGGGTCAACTCAGTTGGGATTACCTGAAACAACAAGTCGCCCGGCTCAACCTTCAGGTCCTCCGCACCCGGGCCGCCTGTTTCCGCATTTGCAGCCAAGGGCCCATCCTCCTTGTTTACCCGGACGGCATTTGGTATGCCCGCGTCACCCCGGAGCGCCTGCAACGCATCCTCAACGAACACATCCAACTCCGTCAACCCGTTCAGGAATGGATCCTGCACCACAACCCCCTCCAATCCTCCCAAACCCCGGAACTTCCCCTCCCCGGGATGGATCACTAAAACGCGCGTCGTTCCCGCACCGTCCGCTCTCTCTCCGCATCCAAACGCGCCCTCTCCTGCGCCGTCGCCGGATCGTCATTCAACAAAAACCGCAGCACCGTGTCCCGCTCATCCGGCAACGGATAGGTCCAGGCCGTCGGTGCCGCAAAATTGAAAAAAATATCGTCCGGCCCGTCAAAACTCTGCACCTCGGGGTTCCAATAATCGCAAATCAACACCTCGGATTCCGAAGCCAACCAACGCCCCTCCCGCACCCGACCCCGCAAGCCCGGCAGCGTGATGTTCCCGATCACCGGATCCAACACGTGGGCATACAATCGACCCGATTTGAAGGTGTAACGTCCCCACTCCGGCTTGTCCAACGGAGCGGAACCCGCCCCGTAAATCGATTCCCCGTTCAAGCGAAGCCATGCCCCCATCTCCCGCAGAGTTTGCACCGCCCGCTCCGGCACCCGACCCCGCGCGTCCGTGGCAACATTCAAAAGCAGATTCCCGTCCTTGGAGACACAATTCACCAAGGCCCGGATCAGCGTGGCGGGACTTTTCCAAAGATCATCCGTGGCAGAATAACACCAGGAATTCGTCAGAGTAAACCAAGCCTCCCATGGCATGGGCTGCCCCGCATCATCACGCAAACCTTCCCTCGGAATATTCTGCTCGGTCTGCTCATAATCCCCCGCGTAAGAAGGGCGTGGAATCCGCTTGCGCGGTTCCCGACCCCAACGATCATTGAACGTCATCTGCGGCTGCAAGGTACGAAGCTTGTTCTGTATCTCCGTGGCACCCCACTTCTCTCCCGCATAATCCCAGTAGGAAAAATCCACCACCAAGTGATCGATCCGCCCGTAATTAGTGCAAAGCTCCACCAGTTGCCCATGGAAATATGCCACATAACGCGACCAATCTCCTTGGGCATCCCGCTCCGGAGAGGCCGGGTCGTGGCGCAAAGGATGTTGCCGGTCTCCCGTCGCCGGACAATCCGGATGATGCCAGTCCACCAGCGAGTAATACAAACCCACCCCCAGACCCTCCGCACGCATCGCCTCCACCCATTCCCGCACCAAATCCCTTCCCGCTCCCCCATGCCGGGCCGAATACGTGGTTAAGGCACTATCAAACAAACAAAATCCATCGTGATGTTTTGTCGTCAAAACCCCATAACGCGCCCCCGCCTCGCGGGCCAGCTTGGCCCAAGCCTCCGCCCAACCCGGCTCGGGATTGAAGGCCTCAACGTAACGCTGGTAATCCTTCACCCCATCTTCTCATTAGAGCGGACCCACTCCCCACGCGCCGCCACCGAATACGCCCCCAAATGCAGCGACATGCCAAAACGATCATGCTGCCAGCCCTTGAGTGTCTCTTCCGCTGTGTGTGACGGACTTTTCCCGGAACTTTTTATCATGGCCTCATCTAACTCATGCTTTTTTGACTCGGCAAGAATCTTCCCCCCATCACAGAGCAAAAAAGTTGACGTCCCCTGCCCTCTGGGCAACTATTCCGCCTGATATGAGCGAACCCACTGCCGCCACTCCCCTGCCCTACAACAAAAACAATCCTTTCCTCGCTAAAATCACCGGGAAACGTGTTCTCAACAAAGAAGGCTCCGAAAAGGAAACCCGCCACATCGTGGTCAACATCGCCAACAGCGGCCTCTCCTACGTGCCCGGCTACTCCCTCGGCGTCTTCCCCCAGAATCCCCCCGCCCTCGTCTCGGAGCTTCTCACCCGCCTCAACATCAGCCCGGACACCACCCTCCCCCCCAAGGCTGGTGCCGAACCCATGCCCATCCGGGACATTCTGCTCAACAATGTCACCCTTAACCGTTCCAATAAAAAATTCGTCAAGGGCATCCACGACAAACTGCCCGAAGGCCCCAAGAAAGAAGCCCTCAGCCTCATCATCAATGATGACGAACAACTCAACTCCTACACTTTCACCCGTGATTACGTGGACATTCTCAACGAATATCCCGAAGTCCAACTCAGCGCCGAGGAACTCCTCCCCCTCCTCAGCCCGGCCAATCCCCGCCTCTACTCCATCGCCTCCAGCAACAGCAAACACCCCGATGAAGTCCACCTCACCGTCGCTATCGTCCGCTACACCACGCATGGCCGCGAGAAAAAAGGTCTCTGCTCCGGCTGGATGGCCGATGACACCCGCCTGAACGAAGCCCATGTCCCGGTCTTCCTCGCCCCCAGCAAACACTTCAAACTCCCGGACGATCCCGCCGCCGATGTCATCATGGTCGGCCCCGGCACAGGCATCGCCCCCTTCCGCGCCTTCCTCGAACAACGCGAGGTGGACGGAGCCAAGGGACGCAACTGGCTCTTTTTCGGAGACCAAAAAAGGCCACCGACTTTCTCTACGAAGAGGAATTTGATGCCTGGCAAAAACCGGACTCCTCACCCGCATCGACACCGCATTCTCCCGCGATCAAGCCCACAAAGTTTATGTGCAGGATCGCATGAGGGAAAACGGAGCCGAACTTTGGAAATGGCTCCAGGGCGGCGCATATTTCTACGTCTGCGGCGATGCCAAACGCATGGCCAAGGACGTTCACCAGGCACTGATCGACATCGCCATCCAGCACGGTGGCATGGATGCAGCCCAGGCGGATGAATACATCAACAAAACGCTGATGAAGGTCGAACACCGTTATCTGCGGGATGTTTATTGATCCCCCGCTTGCCTCGCCTCCCACCGATCATGGCCGCTCGCCGCCCCAACCGACGCCGCACTTCCTCCCCGCGAGCCAAAAACTCCCGCTCGCGCCGCGGCTCGTCCAAGGGAACTCAAAACCTGCTGCTGGGGGGAGTTCTGATTCTTTCCCTGGTCGCTCTCGGATTTAGTCTCTGGCTCTTGAACCAGGAGCGCGGCAAAACCAGAGAAACCGCCACCCTCAGTGAAAAAGCCCGGCTCCTGACCCAACAAAACCCGGACGCCGAAGCCCTCGCCGGACCCAGCGAATCCGAAAGCTTCGCCCTCGAAAAAAAAAAGTAGCGCCACCCCCGCCGCCGCCTCCAGCCGCGCCGAAACCCAAGCTTGAACCCGCGCCCGTTCCAGCACCTGCCCCACCTCCACAACCACAGCCAACCCCAGCACAACCTGAGCCTCCACTCCCCGTGGATGCTCCCACTGCTGAACCCACCCCTGAACCCACCGCTCCCAGCCCCGCACCGCTTCCACCCGAACCCAAGCCGGAACCGCCCCCACCAGTCGA
>JAAUTS010000056.1 GCA_012031345.1 Blastochloris sp.
GCCTCTAAGGAACCGCTGATTAAAGGCAATCAAACCGCCAAGACACAAAGATCGCGAAGATATTCAGTTTTTTTTACAGAGGAATTTATTTTTCTTTCTTAGCGCTCATCGCGTCTTGGCGGTTAAATCAGTGTCTTCCTAAGGGGAAGTCTTTTCCTTGGCCTGGCGGAGTTGACGTTTTTCCAGCCAGCGCCACCAGAGGCCGCTGGTTTTCTCCCAAGCCACCTGCCAGATGGGGGGATCGGGATTCTTTTGGTAGTAATGGTAACGCTCCAGAATATCGAGAATGTATTTTTTGGTGGTGGGAAAATCGATTTTTCAATAAAGAGTGCGGCTTTGGGCTCGGACAGGCCCTCGGCCCAGCGGCGGGCGTGGGTGCGTCCGGCGTTGTATTCTGCCAGCGCAAAGACGACCGCACGATCCGTGTGTTGCCAGCGTGAGATGGCCCGGCTGAGATACCAAGAGCCGGCCTGGATGCCGGTGCGTGGATCGAAGAGGTCGATGTTACGGAAGTTTTCCACCCCTTCCGCCCGGGCCCATTCCCCGGCGGCGATCGGAGTGACCTGCATCAACCCGCGTTCCTCTGCCAAGCCATAAGCCAGGGGATCGAAATCGCTTTCGCGCCAGATCACAGCGCGAATGAGAAGGGGGTCCAGTTTGTATTTTTGAGAGCTTTCGGCGATGACGGAGTTGAATTGTCGGTTTTGTTCGCGCTGAATGTTTCCCCACCACCAGACGACGGTGATGAGAATGAGGGGAGGTGTGGCGACACCCAGGAGAAGCCAAAGGGTTCTACGTTTTTTTCCACTCATCAGGGGGACAGTATTGTGGTCGGGGCAGGCGGGGCAAGACTTGATGAGGCGGGAGAAAAAACTCAGAGAAGGAGAGCTTGGTGAAACGAAGCCAGGTTCGAGGCAATCGGCGTCGTGTTTTTAGGCAGAGCCTGGGCGGAATTTCCAAAAATTTGAAGAACCTCGTTGCACCATAACCTGACAGAACGCCTAGATACTCAAGCCGAGGCTTGTCCTTAATGACTCAATTCGTGAAAGTACTTTTCAATTATGTAGGATCTGTTAGGCACGGCATGAGATGAGCAGGATGAGCGGCTTTTTTCAGAAAGTAAGTTTTGAGGCTATGAAGTCCGGGGAAGCGTGGTTTCAGGTGCCTGGGTTTTTGGTCGGAGATGGGTCTGTTGCCCTTAAAAACTTTAACGCATTCAAAACCAACATGTTAAGTCCCAGGCTTAAAATTCCTCTTGCTAAAAAGGTATCAATTGATACTTTAGGGAAGTGATTACCCGCCATGAGTCAACCCATCCCGGAAGACTGGCTGAAAGCCGTATGCAGTATTCTTGCTACCCGGGACTACCAGAAAATCATTATTCGCCTCAGGGCGCGCAACGACTTTCAGGCCTTGTTCCCTGGTGCCATGGATTTCGAGTTGGTTGATGCTTTTGTGCAGGCATTGCAGGCTCCTGGCATCTCCGGCTCCCTGGTGGAGTCGATGTCAGAACCGGGTATCGTCTATGAATTTATCTTTGTCCGTGAAAATCTTCCGATCTACGGAAAAATCAACCTGAGTTCTGAGGGGACTGTTGTGATTATTTACTCCGCGCATCGGCCATTAAAAGGAAATCAGTTATGAGTGATCCCAGCGAAAATTGGGAAAAAATCGAAATCGCCGCCCCGGTCTACATTCCCACTCTGGATGGCAAGGCGATTGCCGAAACAGTTGAAGTCAAAGTTGAGGCCTATCGCAATCCTGCGGATGGCGAAATCTATCTGGATGGCCATGCACTGAAGAAGCTGGAAGATGCCAAAGCCCGGTATATGGGCCTCCTGACTCCGGAGGAGATTCTGGATCTTCGCGAACGTCTCGACATGACACAGGAAAAGATTTCTGAACTGTTCCAGATCGGAAAGAAAACCTGGAGCCGCTGGGAAAACGGAAGGGAACGGCCTTCGCGTTCGCTCAACCTCTTGCTCCATGCCCTGAATGACGGGAAGGTCGATATCAACTATCTCACGCTGATGGCCAATCCGGCCCTGCGTCGGCAGCCGATCGAAGCCCACCGGGAAGGACAGGTCCGCCGCACCTTTGCCTTTCGTCCGGAAAAACAGGCTCATGAAGAGCCCATCGTGAGGGGAGGATAAGATGAAGCCGTCACCCTTGATTTTGCAGGATTATTTTCTGGTAGAAGAAAGTTTGTCCGTCAACAAAAGCTACGATGCGCAGAAACCGCTAGAGCTAAGCATGGATGATTTGAGAATCACGCCCCACTTGCAGCGGCGGGAGGGGGAAGGCGACCTGTGGTTGATGACCTTAAAAATCCAGCTTCAGGCTTCACCGGACAAAAACATCCCCTACGCCTTTTCGCTGGAACTGTCGGGAATACTGGAAGTGGTGGAAGGGTTTCCTGAGGACAAAAAGCAGCAGCTCCTGGAAGTGAACGGAGCCAGCATGTTGTATGGGGCGGCGCGCGAAATCGTCCGCGCCATGACCGCCCGCGGCCCCTATTTCCAAACCGTCCTGCCCTCGGTCTCCTTTTATCCGAAAAAGGAAACCTCGCCCGACGGTATTTCGAAAAAGAAAGAAGCGCTTTGATGAAAGAATATGCGGTTGAGGCTGAATCGTGATTCCAAAGCCCAAACCATGGAATTTAAAGTGTCAGTACTACTTTACGGCGTTTCGAATAAAAAATAAAGGAATCTGAAACATGGCAGGAATTTCCGATCCATTCTTTGAAATGACACGGCAGATGGTAGCTGATGCGTCTCGTCTAAAAAATGTACTGAAAGAACTTCCTTCTTTAGCTCAAAAGCTTCCCCAATATGAGCCTTGGTCAACAGTGGGAAAGCTCGCGGGCCTGTTGACATGTCCAGACTGTCATGCCAACACGATTCGAATAGAAGGGTTAATTCATCTCGCAGTTGCCTTGTGCAAAGGTGCTGAAATCCCCAGGCGCAATGATGTTTATATATGGTTCAACCGCTATGCCGCAAATAGCAGCCTGTGTCGTATGGAAGATCCCTTGGAAGATGTTTTCATCTCCAATGTCATTAATGGGAACGGAAATCATAGGATTTTTGAAGGAATATGGGAGTGCAATGACTACTGGCTACAATGTTTATTAAGAGCGTTTGTGGCCATGCCGCAAAACGCTGACTATGAATCCATGATCCGAAACGCTGAAGCTCTTCTTCGCATCAGCGAGGAAATCGCCAAGCGCAATGAACTGAAACGTTATTGTTCAGGCGGCGGAGAAGCCAAGGGGGCAGTGTTCATTCCTAATCCGGATGATCTGGATAAATATGCTGCAAACGTAATTTTCTCATTGGCAGATCTTGAAGATATTGGAGTCAAGGCTGAATATTTACTTCCATTCATATGGAAAGACGTAGAGAAATCTAAGATCATTGAGTCTCAGTTGGAAAACTCGCCATTGGAACGCCATCCACTTTTGTTCCAAGGAGGCAGATATATGGTGGCTCTCCCAACTTCAATTAGTATCGCGATTAGAAGATATATTTTGGAAGTCGTAGCAAGTAAGGGAAACCTTAAGCAACTTGAGCATTATATTTTTCATGTCCAGACCGATCAATTGACCGACTTTGCACTCTCGCGACTTGGGGCCCGACCTTGGAAACCGGAGTTATTTCCAGAAGTCAAAAGGAAAATCAGCATCAACCTGACGTATGTGCCGTTTCAATTCGATTCTGATAAGTTCGGCCTTGCGTGTTACATTGCACCACCCTTGGCGAATACTGGAGGAACAGACTTTGCCAATCTTCAGCAGGTACGCAGGGAGTGGAATGAAATTAATGAACTAATTGGAAAAGCCATCAAGTGTGTTTCTGCTGATACAGCGTTTAAGCAAGGACTGCTTCTAATTGCCATAGGAGGACTGGGTGCGGCGGCAAGCTTTCCTGCACCCAAGATTCCTGCCGGATGGAATATGGTCAGTTATTCTGTTCCCAATCTTTTGACTTTGGCTTCTCTTCCAGACGTCAATATATCTATGCTATGGCGTTTAGCCTGCCAAGAGCAGAGGTTTATGGAGAAAGGGGTTGAGCTCCTGAATCCCAACGGGGATTTTAATCTTTTTGCCGCCTGGAAGGCCTCGGATTATGATCTCCTTCCGGATGAAGCTCCGTTGACCGACGCACCCATCCTGCTGGCACCTGATATAAATGCTCTTTTGGAGAGTAGGCTGAGATCGAGAATTCGAAGGGATGTACATGCTGTATATAGAAATTCGCCTCCACGATGGACTGAAGTTGAGCGGAAGAACGGTTTTGCATCATTCGGCGGCTCGAGGGATGATCCTTTCTATGTTTCAGGGGCACTCGCAAGACAAGGACAACTTGCAGGTGTTGTCGAAGTGCGAGATTTGTTTTGGTGGATGGTTTCTTATCAAAAGTATGTTTCAGAAATGCAGAGGAGCATTGTTTACCAGGTATGGGACTGTTTTTGTAATTGGTTGATCCCAATAGTGAGATATCTGGATCAACAACTTGGCCCAATCCACAGGACAATTGAAACACAATTGCAGTTTGATAATCTTCCCCAATGGGAAAACGGTAGAAAAATCAATGGTCAAGGACTTGATATTCCTTTGGAATGGAAAATAGAGGGACATGTCGGAATCATAACAATCACTGAGCAATTTCTTCGATCTTTTGCCCAAAGTCAAAATACGGCTGAAAGACAGATTGTTTCAGCTCTTCTCCAATATGGCGCAGTTTTTTTGGGGAGAAGCATAAGTAAAGATGAGTTGCTGGCGGCACGAGATAGGATTATTCCACTTGGAGATGCTCGTTTCTTCCACGTCTTAGCCGTGAATGACGCCACTCTCAGCGCTGTTGAGGGGCCGAACGATCCATACTTTATAAAAAAGGAAGTGCTTGCCGAAGTGCTTCAGGAATTGGGCTTTGCTGTTGCTCCGAATTCGAGAGGAACGCTAGTAGGGGACAAAAAAGATGTTCGGAAATTGGTTCGAGATGCGGTGGCCCATCTAAAACAGGAGATCATCAATTCTCTAAAACCGTTGAATCGCAAGGTCGTTGTTCAACGCTGCCTAGGTGTCATCGACTCTATCCATCGGAATCATCATACATGGAAGATTAGCGCAGCTGCATTAATGGCCCTCGCAAACGACAATGAAGAGTTATTCGGAGAGGCGCAAAGATTGGAGTCTGAGCGGTCGGGCGCAAACATGGCTGCAAGAGCCCTTATTGAGATGGCTTTATATTCTTGTTCAGGTGAAGAGATTCCATCCGACATATTAATGGATGAAATGCTTGCCCGCATTCAGCAACTTATTCGAATAGCTGATTATGATCAGGCGATCCGGGCAGATTTTGCACATGGCCAAATCTCTATCGCCAGAAGTGGAGCTTTTAGAATTCAGAATCCATACCTGGATCATGTGCGCTATTCTTATACTACTTCTGAATTCAAAGCCGGATTTTCCGCGGCCTCAAAGACATACGCAAAATGGCATGAAAAAGAGAAAAAAGAATCAGTAAGCTTGGAGGATCAGGAATTATTTGATGAGGCTTGTCAAAGTGAGTTTGGTCTTGATGCACTTGGAATGATCGAAGTGTCGGAAGCACTTAATGAATATGGCGGAAGTCAAAGTCTATCCATTTTTTAATGAGGCGAGAAGAACTGATTAGTCTGATCAGTTCGCAGATTTCTGTTTCACATGAACAGGCAGGGAACTTTTTAGAGAAGCTTAGAATTTATCCGCGAGAGGCTTGGGATGCTGGCTTGCCTGCCGGATGCGAACTATCTGACGTTTATCCATGGAAATTCAAGCGCCGGTTTTCATTACTACGAAGACCATTTATACAGATTGATAAAGCGGAAAATCCTAAATTTCTAGTATCACCGCTGCTTGTAAGACAGGCGATACGTTATTTGACGGAGACTTCCTATGAAGGGGAGTTTTCACAGGAGTTTTTCCAGACAGAATCGATGCGACGTTTTTGCGATCATGCCGTAAAGCGCCGCAGCAGTAGCTTTGTACAAAGAGTTTCAAAAAAGCTGGAATCGTTTGGCTATCAAACCAGAATTGATACAAAGATGTCAATTTTCGGTGCGTCTTCCACATTTGGAGATGTAGATATTCTTGCTTGGAAAACTGATCCAACAACTCAAGTTTTGGTTCTTGAATGTAAAGCTCTGAGAAATGCTCGCTCAACATCAGAAATTCTTTCGCAACTAAATGAATTTGAGGGGGATGCAGACGATAAACTCGCAAGGCATCTCGCCCGTGTTCAGTGGCTAACAGACAACATCAATGTCTTACAGCGATTCTTGAAAATTGATCTAACAGGTTTCCAGGCCTGGGTTATAACTAGTCACACGGTGCCTATGCAATTCATCCCTAAAGACATGAAAAAGAAAAGCCATTTTATCGATTACAGTTATTTGGCAGAGCATTTTTCATAAATGTTTTCCCGAGGGTCAGTCTACTACATTGCACTCAATGCTGAAATGAGTCGGGATTAACCGCGACCTGGAGGCTCCCTGAGAAGCCCCCACGTCAGCGCCGCCTGTCCCGCCTTACGCGGGATGGGCTACAAGATCAGCGGAGGGGCGATTCCGCCGCGCTCCGTGCCAAAAACGTAAAATGCGAATTTCACGCAGTTGGGAATGTGCCCGATAGATGATAAGATAGGAGCCCTCGACAAGAATGCGTGCACCTTTTCGCTCCGGCATGGGCCGCCCGGCGTAAGGAGCATGAATCAATCCGGTTGCTCTTTGCAAAAGCTGCGACACGCAAGCTTCCGCCGCCATGGCACCGTCCCGCTCATCAATATAATCAACAATCCGGCGCAGATCGTTCCGGCTGGCGATACGAAACGTTATTTTCCAAACCATGAGCGGACTTCACTTTGCATTTGCTCGAGGGAAAGGCCTTCGCCAGTTTCCGCATCCGCTTCGTCAATGGCGGCCAGCAATTCCGTATGTTCTTGTGTGCTCAGCGAATCGATCCCGGCAGGGCCAAACAGGCGGTTCTCCAGTTCCTCGCGCTCTTTCGGAGCGAGGTTCTGAATCGCTGCTTCGATTTCTTCCACCGTGCTCATGATTTTTTAGTTTAGCGGATTTTGAATGGCTGACAAGCCGCAGGATTGTTTCTCTCCTACTGAAGAGGTCCGGTTGAGTCCCTCTTTTTGCGTCTTTTGTGCCTTTTCGCGGCTATGGTGAAAAGTTGTCTGCCGACAGTTTCTAACGGATAGGACTCGTTGGAGGTTCTGAGTTCTCATTCAACGCTGGTTCACAGGAAAATGGGGAAGGTGTTCACGGTCCGGGAAAGCCGGTAATGGACTTGCCTACGCTACCACCAAAGTATAAACTAATCTTTGTGACGATTACCTTGGATCAAATCGTGGAAGAAGCTGCACAGCTTCCCGGAGATGTTGCCGCCGAACTGGTCGAACGTATTCTTATCGCACGACATGGTGGCATTGAATCAGGCATCGAATCCGCATGGAAAGTCGAGACCCGTCGGCGTGTGGCGGAAATTACGAGTGGTCAAGTGAAAGGCATCCCCCTGGAAGAATCTCTCGCACGGGCTGCCAACGTTCTGCGGAGGTGAGGATTGTACTCCATCCCACGGCAGATTCCGAACTTACGGAGGCGGTTTCCTATTACGCCGAAATCGATCCGCAGCTCGGGGAACGCTTCTATCTTGAAATGGAGCGACTGATCAGTGAAATCGCTGTCCATCCCCAAACCTTCAGAATGTTTGATCCTCCCGCTCGCCGCCATTTTAGTTTATCTTTTCCTTATGGAATCATCTATCTGGAGCAGGAAGATCGCATCTGGGTTGTCGCGGTAATGCATATGAAGCGTGATCCGGGCTAT
Organism: Blastochloris sp.; assembly: GCA_012031345.1. Taxonomy (GTDB): domain Bacteria; phylum Verrucomicrobiota; class Verrucomicrobiia; order Methylacidiphilales; family JAAUTS01; genus JAAUTS01. The sequence continues at coordinate 7,876 of JAAUTS010000056.1, forward strand.
TGGAAATCCCGGTTAGCGTAAATCCAACATTTTAGAGCCGCCATTAAAAGGCCAAGCTGGCACGGCCCCAGGAGACACTGATTTAACCGCCAAGACGCGATGACCGCTAAGAAAGAAAATAAATTACTCTGTAAAAGCACAGGCTTCCTTCGCGATCTTTGTGTCTTTGCGGTTTGATGGCTTTTACAGACCCCGCAATTAAATAATTGATATCAGGCAGCATAGCGGCATTCGGGTTGATGGAAGAGCCCGCGAATGATGGCCGGGTCTGCGACCGTTTTGTTCATGACGCTTTTGACCTGTCGGGCATAGTGGGAGGCGTTGGCCGGGGGTGGGAGGTGGGCCAGGCGCCGTTTGGCCACGCTGTTGAGCCCCTCGGTGGGATTGAGTTCTGGACTGTAGGGGGGCAGGTAATGGATTTCGATGCGCCCTGCCTGGTCTTTGACCCACTCTTGGACTTGGGAAGTTTTATGGGCGGCCAAGTTGTCCAGGATCAGGACCACGGGCTGCCGTGTGGCTTTGAGCAGCCGCGAGGCAAAGTCGATGAGCACTTCGGCCTTCATCCGCTCAAAGCGCATGAAGGCGGCTTTGCCCTGGTTGTTGACTGCATTGATGAGGCTGACTTTGAAGCGTTTGTGGGCCCGGCGCACGACCGGGGTCTGGCCTTTAGGAGCATAAACTTTCGGCGGGGTGGAACTGCACAACTGCATGGCGGTTTCATCTGCCCACCAGATGGCTGCCCTGCGGCGGCGTGCCCTCTGGGCAATGGCCGGATACTGCTCCTTGAGCCAACTGGTGACCACGGCGGGCTTCTGTTCGGCAGCCCGCAGTGCAGGACGTTGGGCACTCCAGCCCCAGCGGTGGAGGTAGTGCTGCACGGTGCGAAGGGGCATGCGCACCTTGAACTTCTTCCAGATCAACTCTTGGATGGCCCGGGCTTCCCAGAGCCAAAAGGACAGTTTGAGCTGTTGGGGGTCGCGCTCCAGAACCCAGCGGTGCAGTTGGCGCTCCTGAGCGGGTTTGAGGGTGCGCTTCTGGCCCGCCTTGCGGCCCCGTGAGCGGGAGGCCAGGGCCTCGGTTCCACTGGCTGCTGCGGTTTTCACCCAACGGTGGACGGAGGCATACGCCACGCCCAGCACCCGGGCGGTGGCTGCCATCGTTTGACCGGATTGAACCGAACGGACCGCCTTGCGGCGGATCACTTCCTGGGTGCGGGCATCGTGGCGGGGCTTGAACATGCGGCGGGTTTTCATTGCCTGCTTTCAAGCAAGGACTGTACCAACATTATTTATTTAATTGCGGGGTCTGTAATCAGCGGTTCCCTAGAGAGACTGCCGGGCAAGATGCCCGCCAGAGCGGGCGGGACGCCACAAGTGTTCGGTATAGAGAGTGCTAGACGGGTTGGGCTAAGGGAAGCAGGGCGGCATGTTAGGTAGAGGGAACCAGGAGAAGGCCGCAGTAGCGATGGAGGAGGTCTTTTGAAGCAATGGTTGGCCTCAGAGGCATCGGGCGATGTCTGTGCGCGCAAGCCTTAAACGGGATTTGGGATTAAGCCCAAACGCGGCGTGAGTTCTTCCAAAGAAGCCCAGCCCATCAGATAAAATTGGATCATTTCCATCTGACGTTTACCGGGCCGCTTACGGGTAAAGTGTTGTAAGAGCAGGGCCGCAATCAGGGCCATATACATTTGGATGGCCACGCCCGCCGGGGAGTGGGCCAGAAAGTGACGATTGCCCAGGATGGATTTGATCCACTTGAAGAACAACTCAATACGCCAGCGGGCTTTGTAAATGGCTGCCACGCTAGCCGCAGAGAGGATCTCCGGGCCTTGATTGGTTAAAAGCACAATCTTCTCACCAGCTTCAGCCAAGACCTCCATGCGGCGCATGCACACCGTGCCATCCCGTGGTCGGGTGCCTAAACGCACCCAAGCATCTGCCACCACTCCGGCCGCACGGTCTTGGGCACTAAGCGGCAATTCTTCCTCCAAAACGGGTTCCAGTTGGTGAAGGATACGGAAAATAAACGGACACCCTTTGACTTGCATTAAATTGAGCAGGCGATGATCCCGGCCATAGTTACGGTCTCCGACATAAAACTCCCCGGGCTTCACCTTCTCCTTGAGCACGGCCCGCTCACAGACCCGTCCTGGGGTGATGGTCATATTTTCAGGGCGATCCTCCAAAAGATTAAAACTCACATGCACCCGCACCGCCCGTTGGGTTTTGTGTTGGTGACGCCACTGAGCCCAGTTCATGCGACCTACCGCTTCCCATAAACTGCTGTCCACCAGTTGGATGTTCTCCGGCCAAGAGGGGTTATCCTGATTACCCTGAACAGGCAGTGCTTCTCTGAGGCTCTGATACACTTCGGGCAATAAACTCAAATTCAAAACCTGTTGGGCCTCACTGAAACTGCCCAAGCTAACCCGATGAGTTTGCAGTTGCTCCTGCACCTTCTCCAAATGACTAGCTTGGCAAAGACCACGCATTGAGTCGATGACCGGATTGACCATGGCCAAAAGCCATAAAGAAAGATATTCGGTGCTGTCTAAATGTCGGCTGGGATGGGGCAGATCCAGGCGTGAGGGATGCCCAGCTGAGGCTTGCTGTAAGTGCTTACGGAAAACCCCAAATAATTTCCAAAACCGCAAATCCTGCCCTTTAATCCGGGCCTTCATGTCCCCAGCCTAAGCACTCCACCATTCCATGTACAGCTAAACCAGCAAATCCGTTTTCCAACTTCTTCTAGCATGAATCGTACCGAACACTTGTGGCGGGACGCCAGCGCTACGGTTGAATTTGAATGCGTCCGCCTTAAGCCGCAGGATTTCTTCTTTTTGCCTCTTATGTGCCTTGCTGCTCGCGCAGTATGGCGGAGTTCGTGGCGATTACCTTGTGTTTGGAGGTCTGGGCAGAACGCGGGAGGCCTTTGACGGTGGAAACGCGCTACTGTGCTCAAGAGGAGGTTTTATTGGTAATGGTTGAGCGGCTTAGGACAAAAGAAAGAAGGGCTTTCGGGCAAGAGGTAGGAAGGGGGAAATGTGAGCGGAATCTGGAGGCGGATTTCATTGCACTTGCGGTTTGGTGGGGCTTTGCTGGTATGGATGTCTATGTCGAAAACACGTCCCTCTTTGCATCGTTTGCAGTCGTCACCCCTGGTGGATCCCGTGGAGCGGGCGCCGAGTCGGGCCATGTTGTATGCGGTGGGCTTTAAGGAGGAGGATTTTAAGAAGAACCAGATCGGAATTGCTTCCACCTGGAGCATGGTGACGCCCTGCAACATGCATATCGATGAGCTGGCAAGGGAGTCGGCTTCGGGGGTGGATGGAGCCGGGGGCAAGGCGGTGATTTTTAACACGATCACGATTTCCGACGGAATTTCCATGGGCACGGAAGGGATGAAGTATTCCCTGGTCTCGCGGGAGGTGATTGCGGATTCCATCGAGACGGTGATGGGTTGTGAATGTCTGGATGGCTTGGTGGCGATCGGTGGCTGTGACAAGAACATGCCGGGCTGCATGATCGCGATGGCGCGGTTGAATCGTCCGGCGGTGTTTGTGTATGGGGGCACGATTTTTACCGGGTTGTTTGAATAACAAGCCGGTGGACATAGTTTCGGTGTTTGAAGCGGTGGGGGCTCATGCCAACCGGAAGATTGATGCCCAGGAGTTGAAGGCGGTGGAGACCTGTGCGATTCCGGGGCCGGGTTCCTGCGGGGGGATGTATACGGCGAACACGATGGCCTCGGCGATTGAGGCGATGGGGATGAGTTTGCCGGGTAGTTCGGCTCAGAATGCCATTGGTCAGGCCAAGAAGCAGGATTGTCGGGATGCGGGGGCGGCGGTGTTGAATTTGATCGCGAAGGGGATCACGCCGAAGGATATCATGACGCGGAAGGCGTTTGAGAATGCGATCACGGTGGTGATGGCGCTGGGAGGCTCAACCAACGCGGTGTTGCATTTGTTAGCCATGGCCAAGGCAGTGGGGGTGAAGTTGGTTTTGGATGATTTCACCAAGATCGGGAAAAAAGTTCCGGTGTTGGCCGACTTGAAGCCGAGCGGGCGTCATTTGATGTCGGAGCTGGTGGCGATCGGGGGGATTCAGCCGATGATGAAGGAGTTGTTGAAGGCGGGGCTGCTGCATGGGGAGTGCATGACGGTGACAGGGAAGACGGTGGCGGAAAATCTGCGGGAGGTGGCGGCGTATCCGGCGGATCAAAGCATCATCCGTCCCCTGAGTGATCCGATCAAAAAAGAGGGCCATTTGGTGGTGTTGTATGGGAATCTGGCACCCCAGGGGGCGGTGGCCAAGATTTCGGGCAAGGAAGGTTTGTATTTCAACGGCAAGGCCAAGGTTTTCGGTTCCGAGCCCGAGGCGATGACGGCGATCCTGGGGGGTAAGATCAAGAAGGGGGATGTGGTGGTGATCCGTTATGAGGGGCCGAAGGGCGGACCGGGAATGCGGGAGATGTTGGCACCGACCTCGGCCATCATGGGGCAGGGTCTGGGCAAAGAAGTGGCGTTGATCACGGATGGACGTTTTTCCGGAGGGACGCATGGCTTTGTGGTGGGTCACATCACGCCGGAAGCCCATGTGGGAGGGCCGCTGGCTTTGGTGAAGAACGGGGATCGCATCACGATTGATGCGGAGAAGCGGGTGTTGCAGGTGGAGCTGACGGCTCGGGAGATGGCGCAGCGCAAGAAGGCGTGGAAAGCGCCGAAGCCGAAGTATCGTCAGGGGGTGCTGGCCAAGTATGCTCATCTGGTGAATTCCGCTTCGGAGGGTGCGGTGACGGATGCGGAGTTGACCTTGTAGAAAAGTGGGAGATAGCGAGATCGGAATCGAGAACGCAAGAATGTCTGATTTTTAAAATGAAAAACCGGATGTTCATGGGCATCGTAGCCCTTTTGTTGGCTCTGGCTTTGATCTGGGGGGTGCGGACCTGTGTGCGTGAGTTGACGGAGGCACCGCGACGGGGCATGGAGCAGACGGCGGAGGGGGTGAGGAAGGTGTTCCAAAGGTTTGCCAATTTTCAGCCGCAGATTTTCATTCAACAAAACGTGGTTTATGAGCAGTCGGCACCGATTACGGAGCTGGCCCTGGTCAGGAAGGAGACGCGGCAGGAGTATTTTTGGACGCACCGCTGGCTGGGGAGTTCGAAGTCGATCCGGATTTCCGGAAATTATGTGGCCAAGGCGGGATACGATTTGCGTGAGCCTTTTGTGGTGCGGGTGGGAGAGGAGCCGGGAGTGGCGGTGGTGGAGTTGCCCCAGGCGCGGCTTTTGTCGGTGGAACAAGTCGGACCCTTAAATTTTAAGGATGAGGAGGGGTTGTGGAATCGACTGACGCAGGCGGATCGGGAGACGGCATTGAATCAAGCCCGGGAGGAGGCGCGGAAGATGATCCTGAAAAGCGGATTGTTGAATGAGGTGGAGTTGGAGGCGCGCCGGCAACTGGAGGAACTGGGGTTGAAGCAGGGGCTGAGCTTGAAGGTGGGGGAGAAGGAAAAGTTATGATGCGGGGTTGAGGTGGAGGAGGCTGACTTCGGGGCGGCAGTTGAAGCGGATGCCGTGGAGGTTGCCGACGCCGCGGGTGGTGTAGATCCAGCGTTGTTGATAGGGATTCAAGCCTTCGATATAGCGGAAGTCGGTGATGGGGGCGTGGAGGGCACCGAAGAGAGGGACTTTGACTTGGCCACCGTGGGTGTGGCCGCAGAGCATAAGCTGCCAGGGCAAGTGAGAGAGGAGGGATTTGCTGTCGGGGTTATGAGAGAGAAGGAGGGAGGGGAGATTCGGATCGATGGAGGCGAAAGCTTGGGCGGGGAGACAGTCGGAGGTCCAGAGATCACCCAAGCCGATAAGGTTAAAGCTTTGACCCTGGTGCTGGATGAGGCGGGATTCGTTACGCAGGAGGGTGATGCCTGCTCCCTGGAGGAGTGGGATAATGAGGGGGGCCTGGGGTGTGCGGACATCCTTGGATGGGCCCCTCCAAGTTTCGTAGTCGTGATTTCCCAGGCAGGCGTAGGTGGGAACGGCGGAGGAGAGGAGTCGCAGGCATTTCACATAGGCTTGATAGTCGGGGAGGGCGGCGGATTTAAAATCTCCGGTGATGAAGGCGAGTTTGGGTTGTTGTTCCAGGCCGAGTTGGATCGCTTGTTCGATGGTGCGAAGAGGAACGACATCTGAGTAGTGCAGGTCGGAGAGATGGAGAATGGGGAGAGAGGGGGCGGGTGAGGGAAAGAAGGGGACTTGCCAGTGGGAAACATGAAGCCAGGTAGGCTCAAGCAGTCGGGTGTAGGCTGCGGCAGCAAGGAGGGAGCCCGCCGTGGCTGCGAGAAAGCGGCGGCGGTTCAACATGCTGCGGGCCGGGGTGGGGAGGGAAGGAGTGGCTTAATCAGCCATTTCCTTCACGCCCTTGTTGCGGGCTTTGAGAGCCAGCTCGAAGGCGCGGGTATCACCGTAACGTTGGACGGAGAACGCTTCTTTGCGGACGGCACCCACTTTGGGGCTCCAAGTGGCCTGCCAAAATCTGTAGGTTTTGCCTTTGACGACCTTGATGATTCTGCTGACACCGACGGTTCCTTCCGCGTTACCGCGGCGGACGATTTGAGCGAAGGCGCGGCGGGTCATGCGGGGGAATTTCTCACAAAGTTCGGCGTAATGAGCTTGGGCCTGGGCTTTGGCTTTGGCCTTACCTCCACACTTTTTATCCGAGAAAAATTTGGAAAACTTTTCTCCGTTCCGAGTGAGACGGACATAGAAACCGTGATTGTGTTTGTGGGGTTGGTCAATACGACTGACACCTGTGGGTGCTTTACCGGCTTTTTTACCTGCTTTTTTGACTGTTTTGGCCATGAGACTCCTTGGTATGAATTTTAATAATCCTAGTTCAAGCCGAATAAATAGCAAATCACAATCGACAAAGCCTAACGTTACAAAGTGATGACGACACCGTTCCGAGGGGCACAAAAAGGTGCTTGTCAAAGTGAGGCCACGGTTTCAGATTTACCGTTGTGATCCAAGATTATCTTCCTGTTTTGTTCCAACTGGCTCTGGCTCTGGCGGTGGCGGTGGGAGGCGTGACGGCGTCTATCATCATCGGAAAACGGGGCCGGCGCAGCAAAGCAAAGGATGCGGCCTATGAGTGCGGTAAGGATCCGATCGGAGGCTCGCAGGCCCGGTTCTCGGTCAAATTTTATTTGGTAGCGATGATTTTCATTCTATTCGATATTGAGGTGATTTTTATGTATCCGTGGGCGGTTTCCTTCCGGGAATTGATCGCTACGGTGGGCATGGGGCCGCTTTGGGCGATGTTGTTTTTTGTGGTGCTTTTGGAAATTGGCCATTTGTACGCGTATAAAAAAGGGGTCTTTGATTGGAATCGTTCGGCCTGAGGCCGCAGGGGTCAGGTGAGGGTGCCCGTGGGGGCGGGGGGATGGAGTCGGGGGGAGGGCTATGCTCCTTTGGTGGAGCATCTCAGGCTGAAGCTGGAGGAGTGCGGGGGGGTGATGGCATTTGATGATTACATGGAGTGCTGTCTGTATGCGCCGGGCCTTGGTTATTACAGCCGGAGTCAAGTGGATCCGGGGCGGGGTGGAGATTTTTATACCAGCGTGGCAACGGGTCCGGTTTTTGGCAGCTTGTTGGCAGATGAGATGGCGCGGCGTTGGCGGAGGGATTTTTCGGGTTGTCCTTTGCATCTGGTGGAACAGGGGGCGCATGGGGGGCAGTTGGCTTGGGATATTTTACAACGTTTGCAGGAGCGGCACGGGGATCTTTGGCGCGGGATTCGCTGCACCTTGATTGAACCGCGGGCTGGATTGAGACAGCGTCAGCAGGAGAAGTTGTCCGGGATGGGGACGGTGGTGGATTGGGTGGAGAAGCTGGATGAGATCGATACTGATGTGAGGGGTATGAGGGGACCGGTTTTTTTTACAGCAATGAGTTGGTGGACAGTTTTGCGGTGAAACGGTTCCGGTATGAGGATGGCGCATGGAGGGAGGTTGGGAGTGGCCTGGGAGTGAGGGGCGGGGTGCCTTGGTGGAGGTCGTGCTGGGCGGGTTGAGTCGGGAGAGGGAGGCGGAGCTGGATCTGCAGCAGGTTCCGAAGTTGAACGGGTATGAGGTGGAATGGAACATGGCGGCGGAGGCGTGGATGAAGGGGTTGATGAAGGTTTTCTCCTCAGGATATTTGTTGACGATGGATTATGGAATGGAGGCGGGAGAATTGTTTCGAGCGGAGCGGAAGGGAGGGACCTTGAGTTGTTACTATAGACACCAGCGGGATGACGATCCTTATGATCGTCCGGGCATGAAGGACATGACGGCGCATGTGAATTTTTCGCGCCTGATGGAGTTGGGACAGGAGGGGGGCTGGCAAGTGGAGGCCTGGTTGAATCAAGAGCGGGCCTTGGTGCAGGCGGCGCAGGGGGGATTTCTGGCAGAGCTGGAGGAGAGGTTGGGCCGGGACCCGCAGGACGCGAAAGCGCGGCAGGAGATCCGACAGTTTCAGACGTTAACGCATCCGGGGATGATGGGGAGATCGTTCCGATTTTTATGGCAGAGAAAGTTGTCTGAGCTCTGATGGTTCCGAGAGAGGCAAAGGCGAAGGTAGAAGAGTTGTGCGTTGCGATGGAAACGAATAAGGTTTGTTTTTTTGGGAACTGAATATCCTGTGGGCATGTCTGAAATTGCTGCATTTGTTCGTCACGGGGCGGGTCGGATCAATCAACACACACTACAAAGTTTGCTGCACGAGCTGCCTCTTTTGAAGTTGGAGTTTACCCAGATCGAAGCTCCCACGTTTCCTCATTTGGTGGATCAACTGACTTTCCTAGCGGATGTGGTGGAGGACTACGCGGAGGGGCAGATTCCTGAGATGCCTTACGTGACGGTGGCGGAGTCGATCTTTGCCCTCTTGTATGCGCACAAGCGGATTGATTTGATTCCGGATACGGTGGAAGGCATGGGCAGAGCGGACGATTCCAGCGTGGTGCGCGCGGTGCTAATCATGCATGAGGCGGACTTCCGTTTGTATGCGGAGAAGTCGGGCATGAACTGGAATAAGATCACGAGCAAGGCGTGATGGACATACAATTGCCGGGGTGGTTGCAGTGGCTGGATCGCCGATTTGGCGGTTGGGGAGTGAGTCATGTCATCCGGATTTTAGTGGCGATGAATGCGGGGTCCTTTGTTTTGGATCTGCTGAATCCGGGTTTTGCTGCGTCGATGTTGTTGGACCCGGACAAAGTCTGGGCGGGGGAATGGTGGCGGGTTTTCAGCTTTTTGTTCGCCACAGCATCGACCACGAGCCCGGTGTTTATTCTGCTCTTGTTTGTGGGTTGAGTTTTTGTGGAGAATGGGGGAGGGACTGGAAGGGGAGTGGGGTGCGCTGCCGCTGAAATCTGTATCTGTTGATTCCCTGGCTGCTGCTGGTCGGCCTGTACTTTGTCATCCGCTGCTCATCGATCTGTTCTCACGCGCCGGCCCCACT
>JAAUTS010000057.1 GCA_012031345.1 Blastochloris sp.
TGGCGTGAGTTTGGGCGGGGAACTGGTTTGGTGGTGTGTTGGTTGGATGGGGACGGGTCGTCGGTGGGAGGAAGTTTCTGTTACGGGAAAAATCCGGTGAAGGGATTTTGGACAAGGAGTGGGGATGAGGATTTGGGTTTGGCGGGAGGTGCCGGGGAGTTAGTGAGGAGTTGGGGGTGTCAGGAGCCGGCGAGAGTGCGGCGCGGATTCAGGCTTTTTTGGCAGGGGAGGAGAAGGGGTTGTTGCGTCACGCGATTTTGATGAATTGTGCGGTGGGTTTATGGGTGCAGGGAAAGGCGGGGGCGATTGCGGAAGGTTATGCTTTGGCGGCGGAAGCGGTGGATTCCGGGGTGGCGCGGGACAAGTTGATGCGTTACGCGGCTTGGACGCAAAGGGCTAGTTGAAGCTTGGCGGCTGAAGGGGGGCGTCTGACACAGACGCTACAAATGGGCCTTATAATGACGCGCTACAACGCGCTACAAAAATGGTAGGGCGGGTAAAGTCAGGGATTCTTTTGGGCCTGCTTGGCTTGGAAGAGCATGTAATCGAGTTCTGCGCTCAGGTCTTGAACGGAGATGCGTCCGGTGTAGCGGTTGACCAAATTCCACTGGGGATCGATGACAAAGGTGGAGGGAATGGCGTCAATGCCTCCGAAGTTGCGATGAAACTCGGAAGGGGCGACGGCGGAGGGATAGTTCATACCAAATTGACGGGCCAGGACGGAGGCATCGGCGGCGGTTTGTTCCCCCAGAGCGATGCCGACGAAGCGGACCCGATCCTGGTATTTTTTTTGGAGGGCGATGAGTTCGGGGATTTCCTTGGAGCAACCCGGGGCCCAGGTGGCCCAGAAATTGAGCACCACGATTTTTCCTTTGAGGGAGGCGGAGCTGAGTTCTGTTCCGGCAAAGTCCTGCATTTGGAATTCCGGTGCGGGCCGGGTCTCGATGTTCCTGACAGGAGGGAGAGGATCCTTTTGGCAGGCGAGCAGGGCCAGGCAGAGCATGGGGACAAGAATCAAAGAAGATCGAAACACGGAATGAAGATGGAGGCTGCCTGACAAAAGAACAATCCAAAAGGCGGGTCTGCGGATGTGGAAATGGGGTTATTGGAGAGCTTTCCAAATGCGGTGATTCAAGCGGAAAGCGGGGTTGCGCCCTGTAATCTCGGGGCCCTGGTAGGGGGCGACCTGGAAGACAGGAAGTTGCAGGCTGTCCGTTCGTCCTGATTTGCCGGGAGGGTGGATTTCCCCCTGCTTCTCGAGATAGAGCCAGGCACCGAACCATCCTCCGGGGAACTCTCCCACGATGATGTCGAGGTCCATGATTTCGCCTTCTTTGACACTCCACCAATCTCCGAGTGTCAAAGGTTTTCCAAAAACCCCCGGCACTTTGGATTCCTCAGAAGGTTTCCAACTTGCGCCGATGCGGACAGCGGGGTGGGTGGTGAACAGCACGGTCTCTCCGTTGCGGGCGACGGCCAGGACATCGTCCGCGCCACCCACAAAGCGGAAGGTGCCAGTTTCGGGAGCCTGGATTTGACCTTTGTAATGGATCAACCAACGACGTGGCTCCACCAGTTTCTCGACTCCGAAAGCTTTGGGGGCGGTGTCTGCGTTGCTGTAAGCAATGAAGAGCTGGGTCAGGTAGAGGGGGCGGCTGACGCGATAAAAGCGGTTCAGGATGGATTCGTCCCATTCATTATTGACGAAATCCGCCACCATTTTGCGGTATTCATCTTTGACGGGCTGACGTTGTTGGGTTTGTTTGAGGTCGTAGAGGATACCGATCAAACTGCTTTCTCCGGCCTTTTCCGAGCCGAAGGCACCGACGGGTGCGGTGGGAGGAGGATCGGCGGGATGCAGGGAGGTTGGAACCTGGAACATCAACAAAAGCAGGGCCACGCCGGAGAATCGTCGCATCATAAGAATGAAGAGGATGGGCTGGATTCAGGCGACAGGCAAGTGGGGGTGAAGATCCCCTTGCAAGCCCAGTGCTTGAAAGCCTTCATGGGGTGTGGCGAAACGGGCGATGAGACAGGCCGGGCCGGACTGGTGTTGGTAGTCGATCTCCAAAGGATACGCGTGTCCTCTTTCCAGACTCAAAGAACATTCCAATTCCCTCGGCTCACCAGTGAATTCGGAGGCGGGGTGATCGAGCAGGAGCTGGTGGTTGAATTTGAAGCGAAGCCCGCCTTGGCAGCGGATTTGGAAGCTGGTTTTCCCGGTGTAAGGCGCGACAAAGTAGCCGTGCCAACGGACATGAAAAGGGCCGGGAGGCACGGCGGGGTCGGATGGGGTGCTGCCCCAGAAATAATCCAGGGTGGCATCGAGGCGTTCCGTGATGGGCCGGGTTGTGTCTGCCGGGGTGTAACAAGCCTGCAAGCCCGGACCCCAGGAGCTGGAGGTTTCAGGTGGGTGCAGCACCAGTTCTTCTCCCTGAAAGTGCAGGCTGAGATGGGCGCTGTCCCAAGCGGATTGGACATAGGGGGAATTCACGAGGGGGGCCGGACTGTGAAGGTCCAATTCCTTTCCATCACGCCAAGCCCGACCATGATCGTAACACAGGAGCGGACCACTCAGGGTTTGCAGTTCCAGACGGGAATGTTCGCGTGAACCCTGAGGTTGCCAGGGAGTGCGACAGGCGGCGGCGAAAATCTCTGGCAAGGACAAGGCGGAGGCGAACAGTTCGACACAGCCCAGTTGGGTGTCCCGGTCCAGATGGATCACCGCGAAATGCGTTTCGGAGCTGGGCGGCAAGGCCAGCACGGTGCTGTGGATTGAACCCCGCAGAGTCTCGAGCCGCGGCAGATCCTCGCAGTCCACCATCATCCAATCGCCACTGAAAAAGAGCACCTGTCGATCCTGCCACAGAGCGGTGCCGGGGTTTTCGTATTCGCCGACATCCTCCGTGTGGCGACGAGGTCCAATGTGACCGCGGGATCGGCCCAGACAAAGCTCCCAAAGCTGGAGGTTGGAGCGGTTGGTGCTGCCGTAGTAATGACAGACGAAGGGACGGCGCCGCTGAAGCTGCCCAGCGTGGCGGAGGGGGTAACCCAATGAATGCTGTTGAGTTCGGGACGAACGGTGTCGAGACGTTGACGGACCTCGTAGCTGCCCCGCGCTTCGATTTCCGTGGCCAGTTGGGGAATCGGGGAGGGGGGGCGATAGTCGGTGGTGGCCCAGGTGGCACCTTCGGTGATGATGGGAGGGCGTTCGGCTGAGCCGAAGTAGAGGTGGGCGATGAGAGCCACGACATCATCCCTTTTGTCTGACAACTCAGCCATACGGGTGAAGCGATGCCAGGGCCCGCCGCGAACGCCGCGGATGGAGGTGAGGGCGATGAGGCTGAAGGCTTGGTGCAAGAGCTGTTCGGCGTGGTGTTTTATTTCCTCGTCCGCGCTCAAATCGAACAACTCCAGAAGGGGAAGCAGGGAATGACGGTGGTAGGTGGGGGAGTTGAATTCCATAAAACCCCGGCGACGGCGTTGATGGATCCAGGAGAGGAGCAGGCGGCGGGCGTGATCGGTTTTGGCGTCGTGATGTCCGAGCAGAGGATCGATGAGATGGACCAGGGTGGCGCGGTTGATGATGTGATTTTCCGTGCCGCCGAAGCCGAGAGATTGGCGGCCTTCGAGCAGGAGGGTGCGGATGCGTTCGCGGGCGGGCGGGCTAAAAAAGTCATGGCACTGATGAAAGGCCCGGGTCAGGGGCATGAGCTTCCAATCAGGCTCGTTGCGGGGTCCATTCCACAGACGGCTGTCGAGGTCCAGGTTGGTTTCGTAATAGTGGTTGGCTGCGTCCCGGTGGTGATTTAAAAGAAGGGAGAGGTGATGATGTTGGAGACGGGCCTGGTAGCCGATGAGGTAGGTGCGGTTGGAAAGGGTGTCGCTGCCTTTTTTAGGGTCGGCGCGGTATAGGGTGTGTTCGCCCAGAGGTTGAAGCAGGTGGCGGGTGAGATCGGATTGACGTTGTTGGACGGGATCGGGTTCCTGCGGAAAGAAGTCCGTGCCAGCTGTGACGGAGCGGGCCAGGGCGGAGGAATATTGCATAGTTTATGCTGCCCGCTGTGGAACAGATAAACCAATCCTTCCTCGTTTTACAGGAAAGTAATCTGCGGTTTAGGTGTAGTGCAGTCGCGCCGTGGTGGGGCGGAAGTTCATGCTGCAATAAAACGTTGGTGCTGGCGTTGGGCCATCCAGTCGCAGAGGGCAGAGAGATCGGCCAGGGGTTCTCCGCTGTGGGGTCGGGTGTGTTGATAGGGTGGGGGACCGAACTTGGGGGTTAGGGTGGACTGGGCCAGGCCGCGGCTGCGTTGGGCCTGCCAGATGGCATCCCACCAACGTTCATGTGCGGCGAGTTGTGGTGCCCAGACCGGATCGCGGGGGTCGGGCACCTGCGGGCCTTGCTCGTATCCCACGCGGGCGTGAAGATGCCAGGCGTGTTGGGCAGAGAGGCACAGAGCTTCCTGGACATCGGGCAGGAGTCGCTCGCAGACACAGACCCAATGACTGTAGTCGCAGGTGAGTTTGAGGGCGGGAAAATGTCGCAGCAGGGTCAGAGTGTTCCAGGGGGTGGAGAAGAAGCGGGAGCGATGGGTTTCATGGCAGATGGGCAGACCGAAGCGCTTTTCCAAAGCCTGGGCTCCACCGTAAAAGTCGATGGCTTGGGAAAGTTCCCAGGCGTCGTGTCCGCCCTGCAGGTTGAAAAAATCCGGAGGAGTCATCATGCCCTTTTCGAGCGCGGTTTCCAAGGAACGCAGGTGATCTTGGACCTGGTGCTGAAGGTCGGGGGCTTGGGTGTTGATTTGTTCAATCCAACCCCAGCCCTGACGGCGGAGTTGTGAGACGGAGAGGCCGAGGGGTTCCAAGAAGCAGTGGGGAGCTTCCAGCGCCTCATAACCCAAGTCTCTCCAAGCCCTGAGAAGGGACGCGGTGTTTTCCTGTGGTGCAACGCCCCAGAGGTGACGCACGAGCTTGAGCTGCATGTGGCGAGTCTGTGTTCGGTTAAAAGTTAATGCACGGCACCCGTCCAGCCATCGCCGCAGGGTCCGCCGCCTTCAGGAATTTGGAGCCGGCTGACGACTTCCCGCCGTGGGTTGAGCACGGGATGGTAGAAGCGGGCGACTTGGTCGGAGCTTTCGCTGATGTAATGGCCGATGAAGGTGCGACGGCTGCGGTCTTTGGTCCGGTTGGGGCCGGAGCCGTGGACGAGGTTGCCGCCGAAGAACATGGTGGAGCCACGGGGAACGATGACCGGGATGGGCTTGAGCTCACGGGGGAAGGGGTTGATATGACTGTCTCCATACTCGAACCAAGTCTCGACTTTGTTGCTGGAGGGACAGTAGATGTCCTTGCGATGCGAGCCGGGGGCCACGTAGAGGCAGCCGTTGTCGAGGTCGGCGGTATCGATGGCGGTCCAGGCGGCGATGCAGGTGGCGGGGGCGGCGAGGAGGTAGAAGTTGTCCTGGTGCATGCCTTGGCCCTTGGCACCGGGCGGTTTGTAATAATACATGGTCTGGGCGCCGAGAGGTGGGGTGCCGAGCAGGGTTTCGAGGACTGAGACCACTTTGGAATTAAAAAACCAGTCGGTGACACGTTGGCTGTAACGATGGGGGTGCATGGCACGGAGCTGGGTTTTGGTGGGATCGATGTCTTGGAAGTTTTTAAAACCTTCGTATTGCGAGTCAAATAATTCGCCCTTTTGGGATTTGTAGTCTTCGAAGAAGGCTTCGATTTCATCGATCTCGGACGGGTGGAAGAGTTGATCGACCACGCAGTAGCCGTCGCGATGGAACTGTTCGATCTGATCCGGGGTGATGTCTGTTTTGGTGAAGTTATCGGGGAAGTTGACCATGGCTGATGGTGGCATAAGAAGCTTGAATAGAACATGGTGCGGATTCTCATTTTCATGTAATATTTTCTCATATGAAGAGAAAAGATCGCAGCGTGGCAGAGGCTCCGAGCGGAGTGGACTCAGTTTATGCGGATGAATTTATCAGGACGCTACCTTATTCTCATCAGCGTCCGAAGGGGTCTGGAGATTATTTGTTGATCTACACCCAGGCAGGAGGCGGGTTGATTCAGTGGCCGGGAGGGAGTTACACGACGGGACCTGGGGATGTGTTGATTTATCATCCGGGGGTTTACCAACATTATCAAACCTGTCCCCGGCTGGGTCGTTGGCATCTGCTTTGGGCGCACTTTCAAGCGCGACCGGCGTGGCCTCTGTGGCTCCAGTGGCCGGGTCATCGGCTGGGGGCGGGGGTGCTGCGGTTGCCGGAGAACGAGTCCCGGCAGAAGGTGGTCGAGGCGTTGCGGCGGGTGATCGAGTCCTGTCGTCGAACAGAAGAGATGCAACGGGTGCTGACGCAGACCTGTCTGGAGGAGGTGTTGCTGCGGATTTATTTAAGCAGGTCGCCGACGCGGGAACATCAGCCGCGCGATCTACGCATGGACCGGGCGGTGCTGCTGCTGGAGCGGGAGTTCAAGCAAGACTTTGATCTGCCCTCTCTGGCGCGTCGTTGTGGACTTTCGGTATCACATTTTTGCCGACTCTTTGTGGAACAGATGTCGATGACGGCGCAGCAGTTTCATGAGGAACAACGACTGAAACACGCGGCGCAGATCTTGAGGTTGACCACATTAAAAATCGGAGAAGTGGCGCAGGAATGTGGTTACGAGGATCCCTATTATTTTTCCAATCGATTCAAAAAACGATTTGGATGCAGCCCGCTGGGGTATCGTCAGTCTGGGGATAATTCAGCAGCCCATTGAATCACTAACCAGCGGCGCTCAGTCGATGGAGCTGTGGTTTTCCGAGGGGTTGGGAGCCAGGCGTTCTTGTCGGCGAAATTCTTCCATTTCTTTTTTGAGAGGAGCCCAGTAGCGGCGATCTTTTTCCTGTTCGCGGCGAACTCGGCATCGAGGGCTTCGCGGAGGACGGGTTCATCAGCATCAAGGGCATGACGGAGGAGGGGACGGCGGGTCAAGAGTGTCTGTGCCTGGGTGGGGAAGCGTTGGGTGAGATCCTGCAATTGTTCGGCGGATCGGGTTTCCAGGAGCCAGAATTCAATGCGTTCCGGAGTCACGTCATGTTGCAGGGCTTGATAATGGTTATCGACCAAAGCACTGATCATCGGCCAGTCCTTGAAGCGTTGAGTTTTTTTGGCATCAACCAAATGGGGCACGGACAAGAGATGAACCTCGCCCAGCATGGGGTCATGGAGTGTGGTGCGTTCGGCCCAAAGTTTAGGAAAGCCGGGTAATTCACGAAGTTTGGTCATGACATCCACCCGCAGTCCTTGGGCCTCCGGGCATTGACAACGGAAGTGAACGGAGTGTCCGCGGTTCAGGAGAGTTGGGTCAAAGCGCGGAACGGCGATGCGACGTGCTTGCAATTCCTGAAGAGCCGAATGTAAGGCCCGGAAATTGGCGTCATCCGCAAGAAGCAAAAAATCGATATCCTTGCTAAACTGGGCCGCGCCGTAAAACACGCAGGCCTGCCCTCCCATAAGCAGGGCCTGAACTTGATGTTTGTGGATCGTAGAAAGGACATGACGGATCGGGGTCGGGATCAAGGCTGCCTCCCATGGCTAAGTATTGGGCAAAGATTTTTTCGCTTTCCTGGAAACGTTCGATAGGGGTGAGCTTGGCCCACTCCTGCCATTCGTCCGGCCAGTCTTCAAATCTCATGTTTTAAGAATAAACCATGGCTGGGTTCATGTCGAGGCTGATGGACAGGACTCCTCTGGTGGGTTGGGGAACCACCCGTCTGGCAGGGAGGGAAGTGGGCCTAAGCTTTTGCGTGCGGGCTGGCTGAGTGTCGTTTGCAGGTGCTGCCGCCTTCCACCCAGCGTCCTTCGATCATGATGGTGCGGGGGATGGCCGGGACGCCCGTGGCATTGACATACATTTGGCCCAGCAACAGTTCTACGGCGGTTTCCCCGGCGAAGTCGTGGCGTTGATCGATGCCGGAGTGGGTGCCATGGAGATGGGGAGGGAGATCCAGGTAGGCGATCTGGATATCTTCTGGCACGCGGAGACCTTCCTCTTTGAGCCACTTGGGTGGGTTGTCGTCGAGCAGGAGAAGGGCGTCCACCTTGTGCTTGGTAAGCCAGTGCATGAAGGATTTTTTGTCCGGTCCCTCCGGGCAATAAAAGGGAACGTGAAGAGATTTGGGTGTGGTGTGTTGGCAGATGGCATAACCGCCGTGCCAGAGATACTCGGAACGGGCATCGAGCCATCGGGGCATGACCAGACCGATGCGGCGGTTGCCCAAATGGCGTAGTTTGCGAAAGGCCAACTGGAGGGCGTGGATTTGGTGATTGGTGACGCGGTGCATCTGGGGGCGCATGACGGAGAGGCCGAGGGCCACGGTGGAGAAGGGAGTGAAGTCAAAAGAAAGATGGCCACGTCCCATTTGGCGTCCGCCCAGGATGATGCCATCAATGCCCCTGTTTTGGAGAACGTCATGGAGCCGTTTGGGAGTGAAAAATTTTGGACTGAGTCCAAATCCATCGACGCGGTAGCCCAGCATTTCGGCGCGTTTGGCGGCACCTTGGAAGGTGCGTCCGATCACGAGATGGGTTTTCCAAGTGTCGTCCGGGAAGCTGTGAACATAAGCCAGGACTCGGCCCCCTTCCCTTTTGTAACGGAGGCTGGAGAGAACCTTGGCCACCATGGGATCGGGTCGGTAGCCGTGTTTGTCTGCGATTTTTTTGATCCGCAGCCTGGTTGGTTCGGGAATGGAAGGGTCATCCCGCAGGGCGAGTGAGACCGCCGTGTGGGAAACGCCTGCTTTGTGGGCGATTAGGCGCAGGGAGGGGCGTGGAGTGCCGGGCATGGTTTTCCAGTAAAGTGCTAAACGGGATTGTCGCAAGCCCAATCTTCGGCATATTGGTTCACCTTGATGAGCAAAAAATCGCCCTATTATTATGAACCCCAAGTGAGGGCCCGGAATTTTGAACTTAGCGTGGATCTGGTCGTTTACGGGGCCACTTCAGGAGGGGTGAGTGCGGCGGTCCATGCCGCGCGGCGCGGGAAAAAAGTGGTGTTGTTAGCCTTTGGCCATCATGTGGGGGGCTTGACCTCGGCGGGCCTGGGTCGCACGGATTATGGTCGCAGAGATGCTTATGGCGGCTTGGCCTTGGAGTTTTATCGTCGGGTAGGTGAGTATTACGGGGAAAAAGAGGCCTGGTATTTTGAGCCGTCGGTGGCTTCGAAGGTCTTTCGGGACTTGATGCAGGAGTCGAATCTTCAGTTTTTTCAACATCAAGCCTTGTCTGGTGTGATCAAGGAGGGCGGGCGCTTGGTGGCTTTGAAAACGGAGGCGGGGGGCTGCTTCCGAGCCGCCATGTTTATTGATGCGAGCTACGAGGGGGACCTGATGGCCGCAGCGGGTGTGTCCTTTACGGTGGGACGCGAAAGCAACGAGCAGTATGGCGAGCAATTTAACGGCATTCATTTTGGGCATCCCAACCACAACTTCCGCGTTTTTGTGGATCCTTATCGCACGCCGGGCAAGCCCTCGAGTGGTTTGCTGCCGAACATTCAGGATGTGGCTCCGGGTCGTCAGGGGGAGGGGGATTCCTGTGTGCAGGCCTACAACTTCAGGATGTGCCTTTCGCGTAATCCGGCCAATCGCATAGCCTTTGCCTGTCCACCGGATTATGAGCCGGAGAACTACAGTCTGCTGGCCCGTTATCTGGAGGCCGGGATTTGGGATGCGCTGAGGCTTTCCCACTGGCTGCGTCCGGAAAAGCCTGACAAATCCGACACGAACAACTTTGGAGGCTTTTCCTCAGACTATATCGGAATGAATCACGCCTGGCCGACGGCGTCCTATGTGGAGCGGGAGAAAATTTTTCAACAACACGTCCGCTACACGATGGGGCTGCATTATTTTCTGCATAACGATCCGAGGGTGCCGGAAGACATCCGGCAGGAAGTTTCCGTGCTGGGTCTGCCTGCGGACGAGTTTCCCGAGACCGGGGGCTGGCCGCCGGAGCTCTACGTGCGTGAGGCCCGGCGCATGGTGGGGGATTACGTCATGACCGAGCAGGAATGTGTGGGGCAGAGGAGTGTGCCCGACCCTGTCGGCTTGGGGGCTTATCAGATGGACTCGCATCATTGTCGTCGTCTGGCCCTGCACGGGAGGGTGGTCAATGAGGGAAATGTTGAAATCTGGGTGGCCAAGCCCTACGGGATTTCGTATCGCTCGGTCATCCCCAAGCGGGCGGAATGCGAAAATCTTCTGGTTCCCTGGTGCCTTTCCGCCTCGCATATAGCTTTTGGCTCGATCCGTATGGAGCCGGTTTTTATGACCTTGGCGCAATCCTGTGCGGAGGCGGCGTGTCTGGCCCTGGAGTTGGGACAGGCGGTGCAGGATCTTTCCTACGAAAAGCTCAAGTCGGCTTTGTTGTTACATCAGATTCCCCTGAGTTGGAAGGGGCCGAGCCGTCTGGTTCATGGCGGCTTGGATCACACCAAGAGTTGAAAAGCTAAAAAAAATATGACAAAAAAAAGAGATCTTATTTGGAGATGGGCATGGTGCGGGGGCTTGGCGCTTTGGGCCTGGAGCAGCCCCTTGATGGGTCAGGAAGGCCTGGCTGGAATTTCCAATTACGTGCCGCCGGAGGAGTCGGGCTGGATCAATGTGAAAACTCTGGGAGTGAAAGGGGATGGGGTTACGGACGACACGGAGGCCTTTAGATCATTCAAACCAGCGAACATTCATTCCGTTGGAACTTTTTATTTTCCGAACGGCACCTACCTGCTCAGCGACACGCTTTATCTGGGAAACAAACGCTTGATCTTGCAGGGGGAGAGTCGGGACGGGGTGGTGCTAAAGCTGAAGGCCAACAGCCCGGGCTTTGGAGATGTCAAAAAACCCAAGCCCTTTGTTTCCACCCACGGTCCTTTCATGGATCCCAAGTCCGCCATGGGACAGGCTTTCAAGAATTCCTTCTATAACATGACGATCGAGGTCGGTGCCGGCAACCCCGGCGCGGTGGCTTTGAATTATTTGGCCAACAACCAGGGCACGATCGAGAACGTGACCTTCAAAGGCCAAGGTAAAGCAGGTCTGGGTTTGGTCACCAACTGGCCCGGCCCCTCCCTGATCCGGAATGTATTGATCGAGGGTTTTGACATCGGGGTGTGGAGTCTGATCGGGCAATACAGCATGACTTTTGAAAATCTGACCCTGCGTGGTCAAAAAGAGTTTGGAATTTTTAACAGAGGGCAGGCACTTTTTTTTCGTGGTTTAAAAAGTGAAAACTCCGTTCCAGCCATCCGCAACACCACGCCCGTGACCAATGTGGTGGTGATTGATAGTGAATTGAGTGGGGGTTCGGGTGGCGCGGCCATCGACTCCACCGAGATGAGCAAGAGTGACCGTTACACCTTCCAACAACTCGCCCCCGGACTTTTCTTGCGCAATGTCCGGACCAGCGGTTATGCCCAGGCCCTGGCCTTCAACGCCAAGGGCAAGACCGAACAACTGCCCGGCGGCGTGGTGGAAGAGTTTTCATCGACCGAAGCCGCCCGACTTTTTTCCACCGTCTCGGACCTCCCTGAACCTGCCAGTCGAGGACGCTCCCGTGGTGGACTCTTGGTGCGCCGTCCACTTGGGTGAATATCACAAAATTTCCCCCGGCCGATGTGCAGAGGGAGAGGGGGTCAAGAAGGACTGGGCACCCGCCCTGCAGTCGGCGGTGGATTCCGGTGCGGAGGTGATCTATTTCCCAAAGCGCGACTACGAATTTCTCAGCCCGGTCACGCTCGGCGGCAAGCTGAAGGCGATCCTCGGCATGGACAGCACCTTCAACACCGCCGGGTGGAAGCAGGGGGACGCCCCGGTTCTCAAGATAGTGGACAATGGACAACCGGTCTTGTTGTTGGACCGCATCAATGACAACTATGGCAAGGCCCCGGTTCTCTACGATCTGGCGGCCAACAAAACAGTGATACTTAAAAACAGTCTGAGTGGACGTTTTCGTAACAGTGTCCCAGGGGGCAAGCTCTTTCTTTATGATGTCTGCGGGCACGGCTTTGATTTCAAAGACATGTCAGTCTGGGCCCGGCAATTCAACCCCGAGGCACATCCGCGTGAGCCTGAAGCCTACAACGTCCGCATCTCTGGAGGCAGCTTCTGGGCTCTGGGATTGAAAACCGAGTATGGACAAACCGTGATTCATGCCCGCGATGGAGCCCAAGTGGAAGTGCTGGGAGGCTGGCATTACCACAATGGTAAAGTGGGCTACATCAATGAAAATTCCCGGATGAGCATCGCCGGACTTCTCACCAGCAACGGACATTTCGCAGAGTCCCTGATCCGCGAGATCAAGGACGGACAAACCAAGGATTTATCACCGCCCGTCGGCAAGAATGAAAAGGATGCCTTCAACGGAACCTACCGTCAATACGGCACCCTGCTTCCGCTTTACATTGGATATTAGCAAGTGCCTGGATCAAACGGTTGACAGCCCAAACCGGACAAAAGGACTTAATTGCAATAGAAGTTCTGTAGTTTTGCGCGTCAGTCTGTTGCAAAAGTTGAATGTGAAAACTTCGCCATGATGACCAGTAAACATGGTGCTTGTTTGGCTATTCTACTTTCCAGTAAACCAAGCTTTTTCGACTGCGGGGTTGTGTGGCAAGGCGGGATTGATGTAAGCCTAGAGCGTCGATACAGGCAATGAGGGTGTTTTGACGGGGTAAACCACGCCTATAACTGACACCGGAGGTTGCAGATGAAGACCAAAGCTGGAATGAAGTTGTTGGGAATCGGCGGGATCCTGTGGTTCACGGGAAACTTTCTTCAGGCGGAAAGTATTGTGTATCCCAGTGGAGCTGCGGTGGTGAATGTCAGAACCCTGGGAGCGACGGGTAACGGGGCCACGGACGATACGGTGGCGATCCAAAATGCGATCAATAACAATCCGGGTAAAACCATTTATTTCCCGAACGGGACCTACCTGGTCAGCAACTGGATTCAGGCCGGGGTGAACGGCAGTTGGAAGCGCACCTTCCTTCAAGGTCAAAGCAAAGCGGGCACCATCATCCGTTTGGCACCCAACACTCCGGGGTTCACCGATCCAGCGCTGCCCAAACCGGTCATCACCTTTTTTGAGGGCACCAGCACGGGTCAGGCTTTCCGTAACTCCATCCGTAATCTGACCATCGACACCGGAGCCAACAACCCCGGCGCCATTGGTCTGCGTTGGATGAACAATAATCAGGGGGCGATTACGGATGTGGTCATCAAATCCACCGACAGCACGAAACGCGGGGTGGCCGGGTTGGATTTGACCAAGGACTGGCCGGGGCCCGCCATTATCCGTAATCTGAGCATTGACGGATTTGATAAGGGAGTGCTGGCCACCAAGCCAGGGCAATACAGCATCACGATGGAAAATCTGACGCTGACCAATCAAAAAGTTTACGGCATTCACACGCAGAGTCAGATCTTCAACATCCGGGGCTTGACCAGTGTCAATACGGTTCCGGTCATCTACGGGAACGAGCGTTATAATGGCACGGGTAACGGCTACGGGCAGGTGGTGATACTCAACGGCAACTTCAGCGGGGGTTCCGCCACGGCCACCGCTCTGGATTTCAACCGGGGCGGAGGTCTTTATCTGCGGAACATCACCTGCACGGGCTATCAAAAGACGGTCAGCAGCAAAGCGGCCAACGGCACGATCAACACGCGGATCGGGAACATCAGCGGGGAGTTCGTTTCCGAACCCGTGGTGACGGCGCATCCGAGTCCGACTTCCGGCTTGAACCTGCCGATTGAGGACACTCCCACCCTGCCTTGGGAAGGGACGACCTATTGGAGCAGTGTCACGGCGTATGGAGCGGTGGCCGGGGACGGGTTGGATGATACGAGTGCCATCCAAGCTGCGTTGAACAGTGGCAAGACCACCATCTATTTTCCGAAGGGCAGTTATCATGTGAGTGGTGTGCTCACGGTGCCCAGCTCGGTCAAAGTCATCATGGGCATGGAATCGAGCATCACCGTGGGTGGGGCGTTGAAGACATCGACCAACGCCCTCTTCCGCAGCACGGGAACAGGCAGCACGCCGCTCTTTTTGGAGCGGTTGGAGATTGGTTATGGTGGAGGGACTTTCTACATGGCCGAGCAGGCCAGTGCGCGTCCCCTGGTCATGCGTAGTCTGTTGCTGAACTCCGGCAGTGCCTATAAAAACAGTGGCGGAGCCAACAAGCTTTACGTGGAGGATGTGACCGGGGCCGGGTGGCGCTTCAGTTCCGGGCAATCGGTCTGGGCCCGGCAGATCAATCCTGAAAGTGGCACGGAAACCAACATCACCAACAACGGGGCGACCTTGTGGATTTTGGGGGTTAAAACGGAAAAAGATCACACGGTGATTCATGCCTTGAATGGGGCCCGCACAGAGCTGTTGGGGGGATATCTCTACATCAGTTCGGGTCCGGCCACAGCGGGTCGTGCGGCTTTTTTGAATCAGGAATCGCAAATGTCCCTGACTTATGTCGCTCAGCATACGGAATATACTCCGCAGATTCGTGATGTGCGGGGTGGCGTCACTGTAGATCTGGTCAAGGCCCAACTGCCCCAGCGCCAGTATGCCGTGATGGTGCCCCTGTTCAGCTCGCGACCCAATGTGAGCACGGGCTTGATCACGGTCACTCATGCGACTGTGACGGGGGGACAAAATCTTACCACGTTGGGCACGCTGGATTGGATCGCCTGGGGCCGCAGCGTCCTGACCAGTGTGGATCGCAAAGCCACCGGAGGCAGTCAAATCAGCAACTGGACCGCCGTTGGGACGGGGCACAGCCGCAGTTACAACACGGGGGCCAGTCTGAGTTGGACGGACGGCAGTCCCAGCAGCACGGCTTCCAGCACAGGTTTGGTGCGAACCTCTGGTGTGGGCAACGGTCTGGAGTTCACGGTTCCTTCCGGGACCACGCAGAGAACCCTGCATGTTTTTTCCATCACGCAGTACAACGCCACGGGTTTGCTCCGCATCAGCCTGGACGACAACAGTGCGCCCGTTGAAGAAATCGAGTTCCTCTCGGGAGGCACTCTGGAGACGCAACGTTTCACCATTCAGTTCAAGTCGGCTACCAGCAGTAAACTCAGGGTTCGTTGGGTCAACCTCACAGGTTCGGGCAATCTGGGGCTGCGTGGAGCGGCCTGGCAATGAGGCAGGAAGCGGCCGGGTTCTGAAGCTGACGGATAAGACGGCTGATCACTTTCCTGTAAAGTTAATTCTTGGTCTTATTCGCTACACATCCAATCATTACGGCGTTAGAATGTGGATATATGAAGACGAACTCCTATTGCCATCTTGGCTTTGCCGTTATCGCCCTCCTTTTAGTCGGTGATGCTGTTACCCAGGCAGCCCCAGTTATTTCGATAGACTATGCAACCAATGCCCGCGACGGTGGGACAATCGACCTCACATCCACTGGAACAATCGACTGGTTCCAGTATGGCGACAGTTCCGGGGTGATTCAGAAATCTTCCACAGGTTTAGCGGGAGGCCCTGCCGTGGACCGCATTCAAATCATCGCCCAATCTGGCAGTTTCAGCGACACCGAGGAACAATATTTTGAGGCGACCTCATGGACGGATGGCACTCCAACCCAGAGCGGAACTGGAATCGACGAAGGGCGTCTCATTGGCTCCGGCAACGGCACTTGGACCTTCCGCATAGATGACATCCAGTTGATCAGCGGCGGCGCGTTCAATTTTTACACCTACAGCCGTGATTATAATCTCAATCTGACGGCGACCGTTTTCGATTCGGTGACCAACCTGTCACTCGGTGATGCCACACGTCTGAATGATGGCGGCGGCGTCAGTATCAACCAATTCTATACGATTAACTTCGCCGCCGACAGTTTGGTGTCCAACGCGCAGTATTTGCTCGTCACCGCAAGCACAAACGGAACGGCTGGAAGCCTCGGTTTTGACCGCTTCGGCATCAATGCCGCGGCGCTGTCTGGAACAGTTATTCCCGAACCTTCCACCTACGCACTGGTTGGTCTGGGTCTGGGAGCCCTGTGGTTCCTCCGCCGTCGGCGTGGTTCCCCCCAATAAGAACTGTCAGCCGTTCTTGGATCACTTGCCATATCTCCCAGGTAGGGTTCAATTCTGTCGGCTTGGAAATTGGACTCTTGGTTAGTCATAAGCCAATCTGTAGTTGGCTGCTCCGCCATGCGCGTGGAGATGGGGTCAACAAAGAGATCAACCGCAACAGGCGAAAAGCCACGGGCTGCGCCGCATTCAGGAACGTCAGTGGGAGGCGGGTGGAAAGCAGACCTCCGCAGATCAAGTTTGGATTCCAAGCGCTTCAATCACTTTCCTGTAAAGTCATGCCTCCCTTTGCCAGACAACAGAACGCCGATAGTTTTGACAGTAACTTAATCAATCGGGAAATATCGCTATGAATAAAAAATGGAATGCAATTGTTGGTCTTATGCTTTTGGTGACATGCCCGGCCATGGCTCAAACCTTTGACTGGAACCTCAATAATGCCGGTTCTTGGAGCTTGGACAGCAATTGGAACGGAACCCCTCCAGTGGGTGGTCCAGATGCGGCTGACATTACGGTGAACATTACCAACAACATCACAGCTGCGCGCACAGTGAGCATTTTAACACGGGAGACGCTGGAGATGCGGTAAAAACCCTGGGCATTCTGAACATTGGGGATTCTGATGGGTCTCACGGGTTTACCATAGCCGCAGGCACAGGTGCCGGGAGCTTGGATTTTAACAACACGGGAGGAGCGCAAATCAACCAAGTCGCTGGGAGTGCCGCGAATGTTATTTCCGCGCCTCTGAGTCTAACCTCGGGTCTCACCATCGCCAATTCCTCTGCCAGTAATCTCGGCCTCAATGGAGTTATTTCGGGAGCTGGTTCCTTGACGGTAAATTCTTCCGGTGCCGGGTTTGTCAACTTGAGTGCAGCAAATACCCACTCAGGAGGCACGACTCTAACTGCGGGCACCCTGCGTTTGGGTAACAGCGCCGCTGTTGGCACGGGCACTTTGATTCTGAATGGTGGCACACTATCCTCGGATTCTGGGACCGCTCGGACGATCTCGAATGCGGTCAGTTTAGGTGGGAATGTTGGGCTGGCTCAAGCTTCAGGCGGCACGGGAACCATGACCTTTTCCGGTGCCACGACGCTGACAGCCAACAGCACCATCACGACAAATCAGACGACCACCTATTCAGGCACCATCACGGACGAGCTGGCAGTTTTCGAGTCTTGGAACCGAAAAAAACG
>JAAUTS010000219.1 GCA_012031345.1 Blastochloris sp.
TTAACAAAGTACGCCGACGCATCAAAGCTGTGCTGGTGAGAGTTTCTGCACCAGTACTCGCCAGATTTGGTCCTCGGAGATGAAATTAAGCATGTGGCTACAGTGCTCTTAGGCATCTGAACTCTGAAGGGACCTGTTGGGCGGGGATACCATCAAAAATTGCCTCCATCAATTGATAGACGCGCGTGGTGTTGCCCTCGGGCCTGTCTCCACCAGCGACCTGGGAATCAAGGCTTTTGGCGCGGGCTACAGCCGCCGCCATTTTCTCCCATGGGAAATGCTCCATTTTGAGACGGCATTTGTTATACTCTCCCAATTGTTTTCTCAGGGCGGCTTCCGTCTTTGCCGCATTTGACAGTGCTTTCACGCGCGCTTCTTCAACATGGTGCAGGAGCAGCCACAGTTCAAAGCACGGTTTGCTTAGCGCCACCTTGATTCCTTCCCTCCTCGCATCCTGAATGGCTTGAATAAACGATGGAAAATGGGAGGGCGAAATACAGTGGTCCGTGTCCAGCAGCATCCATCGTTCATCATCTGGCTCGTGTTGAAAGCTCCGCAATCTTTCCAAGACATAAACAGCGGCAGATTTACTGTCATCCGTTACCACCACGTGAATCTGCACCCGGCTAAGTTTCAAAAAGGAGAAATACTGCTTGGGAGCGTAAGTGTCGTCGCAGGCTACCAGGAAGAGGCGGTCATCTCGCAGTGTGCCTTCACCCCGGGCTAGGGGACGGGGCTTGAGATGGCCGATCAGGCTCATTTTTCGTCCCTTCTGTTAGCCGTTCGAGATTGCCAAGGAACGGAACCGCTCCGAACCGGCCCTGGAGATAGTGTTTACGGATTTCAAGGTCCTGGCGAACTTTGAAGTCTGTCAGCGGATAAAGAGTTGTGGCCCCGTTCCGGTCCTTCTCCACAAACCAAATCTCATCCCGGCGCAGCAACTCCAAGTCCAGAAGATTGGACTCGTGAGTCGTCACAATGATTTGCCTCTGTCCGGAGGTGGCGTCATTCAGGAAAAATTCAAGAAACTTCCAGACCAGCATCGGATGCATGCTGCGGTCGATCTCATCGATCACGAAAACCGCGTCCTGTTTCTGCAAATAGTGGAGCGCCGGAATCAAATGCAGCAGTCTTTTGGTTCCATCGGATTCCTCGGCCAGGTTAAAAGAGGTCACGTCGCCGTCTCCGCGTTGATGGGCCGCATGGATTGTGATTTGATAAAAGTGGTGTTCCTTTCCCCGTTCGATGAGAAGCTCGCTGTCCTCACCTAGCTGAATAATTGTGGATTCGTTTTCTTCGAGGTCTTTCAGTACATCTGTCACGACAGCTTCCGGCAAAACGCTACGCAACTGCTCTTCTGTGATTTCCTTTTTATCCACATGGAGATGATCCACACCAGTCGAGGCGTGCTTCAGAAAGTCGCCTGCAAACGCTGCAAACTCAGTGTTGTCTGCAAGCAACGGCCCCAACGCGGAGAAGGTGCTATCTGGTGTCACAAGTTTTAGCGAATGCTCAAACCATCTGATGACCGCGGCCACGTCATCCCCATAATCGACGGCTTTAAGGTTGGCGCGAATGGTGGCCAGAAAGGAAACATTAGTGGGGCCGCCAACTGTGGCGAGAGCCCGCAGTTTGGGGCCAGCCTTTACGAAACCCGAGGTATCGACTACCACTTCCCCATCGGGCCGCGTTACACGCTCGTAAAGAGTAATCAGACGTTCCCCCTTCACCTCGGCCAGCCATTCTTCCGTGATACGTTCGTCGTCCACTTTAAAACCAAAGCGGTAAAGCTTTTCGCCAGCCATGAATTGAAGATCAAACGAAGAAGGTTCCGCCTGAACCGCACCGAGACGAAAACTCACCCGCTTCGTGCCGGTGTTCTTCTTCCTTACCCGGAGAGCTACACTACGGGTGTAATCCAGCGCACGGAAGAGGTTGGATTTCCCCGCGCCATTGGCACCATACATAACGGCAGTCTTGAGAATGGATTCGTTACCACCTGGAATCCTGACCAAATGGTCTTCATGGGCCGAGCCCAAGCGCTTGCTGGCGACCATACTGAGTGTCTGTTCCCCGTGCAAAGAACGGAAGTTGGAAACTGAAAATGATATAATCATTACGTGTGGATTTGTGAAATGATCACAAATGAATACGAGAAAAAACTCGGATGGCAATCAAAAAGTGATGTTTACTGTGAAATATTCACAAAAGACCTTTTGGGTGCGATGCCCATAGCTGGTGGGAACTGGATGTTCAGATGCTCCACCGAAAGCTTGCCGGAGATCAGGCGCGGGAGGAGTAGGTCGCGGGATTTGCGGAGGGCTGCGTTCTGTTGCTGAAGCAGATGCTTCTGTCGGAACAACGGCTCCGCCATTTCATGATAAGCCTTCAAGAGTTCGTCGGGTGACACAAGCAGCTTTGCTTTTTCAAAATCATCGAAGCTGGTGGCTGGATAGGCAGCGCCCTTGGCTACTGTCGTCATTTGATCAACGAACGGATTGCTGGTGACTGCTTGAAAGAGGAACGTGAAAGGGGTGACACACTTGGGCCTGATGACTGCAAAACCCGTTGAGGCGATGAGGTTATCTTCGGGCTCATAGATCAGGCAATAGGCTCGATTCGCAGGGCGAACAGATGACCAAATGATGTCTCCATGCTGCACACGGCGTCTTGCACGACCAGGAGCATCCTTAAACGCATAGGTTGTCACTTCTTCGATCCTGTTGGTGCTCACGGAACTGATATCGAGATACCGGATCGTTTCCGGGTGATCCCTGCGGCTGAGGCTGGATGGATTTACATATGCCAACTCGCTCAACAGAGCCACCCGCCATCCCAATGGGATTCCCTTCACGTGCTTTACCTTCTCGTGGCCGGGGAAGCGGAGGCGGACGAACCATTCGCGGTAGATTTCCTCGGCCAACTTTTCCAGCAGCGCGATGCGCCGCCGGTTGTTTTCGATCAGCTCATCATACGCCGAGAGGATTGCGGCGATTTTGGACTGGCAGGTTTTCTCTGGAACTCGAACCTTGGTGCGATAAATGCGCTCGGGTGAAGTGTGGCGAATTTTCGCTCCCGCCGAACTGTTCCTGATTTGCTGACGAACGTAGTCAGTGTTGAACAGGTAATAGAGGAATGTCTTATCGGCTGAATCATTCTTCGGGCGAACCAAGCCAATTCGTTGGTTGTGCAGATACTTGCCGGATTCGGGGATGAGCGCAGAACTTCCAAGAAGTCCCTCGCCTTGCTCGGTCATCGCAACAATCAGGTCGTTCTGTTGGAGCAAATACCGGTCAGGAAACTTGCCGAGATAAAATCGATCCTTGTCGGGCCGCGCTCTGAAACCTCCTGCCTCGTGGAAGTTACCAGGCGTGAGCACCACCAATTCTCCCGACTCTGAAAAATGTTCACCTTTGAAGGCGAAGCCATGTTCGACCTTCATTAACTCGCTCATCGTGGTATCTCGCCAACGGTTCATGTGTCACCCGCAAGCGCGCTGACATTGGTGCTAATGACGTTCTGCAACTGCTGCGCCTGCTTTGTCAGTGATTCGACTTCCTTGTTGAGACTCAGCGCCTCTTCAATGAACTCCTCCTCCGTCTTCCCATCCTCCTCGATGACCACGCCGACATAGCGGCCGGGGTTGAGTGAATAATCCTGTTCTGCGACCTCCACCGGGCTGGCGAGTTTGCAGAGGCCGGTTACGTCCTC
>JAAUTS010000220.1 GCA_012031345.1 Blastochloris sp.
GTGTTGGGGGGGATTTCGGGTTCGACCAGGACGATGTGAAGCACGGGAGTTTTTCCGTTTTTGGTGTTAATTTTTCTTGGTTTTAGGCGTTACCGTTTGGTCAGTCTTGAACATTTAAAAGGTTTCTCCAACTCTGGATTTTTTTTCTGAGCGTAGAATCTCTTTCCGAGCGTTCTTCAACCCGTTTGGCGATTTGATGAATGCTTACGCTGCTCTTGTACTTCAATTCTCCGGCCAAGGCCACCTGACTTTCTCCCATCAACTTGACTCGTATCCAGATTTTGTTGCGCAGATCCGGTTCCTGCTCCAGCCATTTCCGCAGCCGGGCCTTGCGGGAACCCTTTTCCAGTTTCAATCTTATATCCCGGCCCGTTTCTTTACCTTTTTTCGAAAGCAAAGCCTGCACTTTGTCGGTAAACTCCTCATTTCCAGCCACTAATCCCATTTTGACATGACTTTTCCAATCCAAGGGTTCTTTGACTCCTATTTGCCGCTGAATGTCCTGTAGATAAGCTTTGCGCGCCTTCGTAGGCTTGGAATTCCATTCCTGTAACCACTCCTGGGTAAGAGTTTTACTTGCGGTCCGCAGACCGGCGTAGTCCAGATGGCTGGACCAAGGGAAAGCATTCAAGTCCTGCAAGCCTCCCGTATAATGAAGCTTACCACCGGCACGGCTCCGGATGGGATTCAGATGGATATAGAGAAGCAGCCAACGCCCGTAATCAGCTTGATCGACAATTTCGGCCCGGTAGCGACCTTGAAAGAGGTGACCGTTCCTGCGGTGTTTACGGTTGTAACGAACGGTAAATGTGGTCTGCAACCAGGCCATGAAACGCGAAAGATTTGCTTCCGGGGTCTGGATGGCCAGATGCACGTGATTGGGCATCAGACAGTAGGCGTGAAGGGTGACTTGAAATCGCTCCAAGGCCT
The DNA here is from genome assembly GCA_012031345.1 of Blastochloris sp. Lineage (GTDB taxonomy): Bacteria > Verrucomicrobiota > Verrucomicrobiia > Methylacidiphilales > JAAUTS01 > JAAUTS01. The sequence goes on from JAAUTS010000220.1 coordinate 931, forward strand.
GGTTAAGGGCTTCCAAGAAGAGTTCGTAGTCCTTGCTGCCATAAAAAATCCGGGCTCGTTCATTGCCACGCATCATGACGTGATAAATCGCTCCGGGAAAACAAACGCGTGTTTTTCGAGCCATGATGACAGGATGACAGCCTTGCTAAAGCAGTCAATAAAATGTGTTAAATGTTAAAGACTGACCCCAACGATGACCCCAACGATTCCTGGGGGCTGAGGCGAGTGAACCCCGTGAACGAGCCGCAGGGGGCACAATCCGCCGGAGGCGGACATTGCTTGGCAACGGGGTTGATGGACGGCTGAGGAGTTAGAAGGCATCACCACCCAAAGGTTTGCCTGTATGTGCATCAATCCAGACGGCTAGGCCACCTTTCTGGCGGGCGTCCTTGGGATTTAGATTGGTCCACTCAAACCAGATGACCCAAGCCAAGCGGGCGTTGAGGTCGATGTCTTTGGAGGCAGGCAAATCAGACAGGTCGGCCAGTCGGTTGGGTTTGACGATCTCCAGCTTGGCACTGGCCGGAGCCTCATTGATCTTTCCTCCGCGGAACAAGCCCACCACCGCCCCGCGCTTCATCATCTCACCCGCATAAGCCAGCGCGGCCTTCATCACTTTCTCCTGTTTGAGCGGTTCACCCTCAACTTGCTTGTAAGAGGAATACATTTTTACGTGCAATGAGTATGGCCCCATCTCTTCGAATAGTTTAATGGAAATATATTCAGCTTGGAACTCGTAGCCATTTTTATCGATCCTGGGATACTCTACTTGCCAGTAAGGAATTCTATAGCGGACTTTGTTGGTTTCCTTGTTGTAGGTGCCGCGTTGCCTGTAAAATTCAAACTTGGCTGGGCCAAGATTTTCCGGCATCTCGCCCAAGCAAGCCCTGGCGAATCCGTGGCCATAACCAACTGCCGATTCCGAGGTCCATTTCTGCTCTGGAGGATCATCGAACTCCCGAAAGGTTTTGTGATCCAGCATGGTAATTTCAGTGTAAAATTTCGAGTGAAAGCACGATGTTAGCTTTTTAGTCTTGTAAGAATATTTAAAGAGGAATTCTCCGCGCTTGTGGAACCATATTTCCGTTCCTTCGAAAGCCGTGCCTTCATGCTTAAAGTCGCGGGCAGAAGTTAAATCCAAGTTCCAAGTTCTAAATTTATGTTTTATACAAAACTCATTTATTCTAGCTAATACGGGCTCAGTCAATTCTAGTCCACCCGCCGCCAAAGCAACGGAGGACACGCCAATAAAAAGGCAAGTAACGAATAAGAGTTTCAATGGTTTATTCACGGCGTTGTCGGGCCGGGCGTTAGATCAATGATCACGTCGTCATCCAGGACAACACTCGTCAACTCGGTCTGGCCAAGACCCATGCCGCCCATAAGTCCTGGAATGATCGCTCTTTGCGCTCTTACATCGATTCGGGCCTCCGCGACGGTTGTTCCACCATCCAGTTTATTAAAGAACTCCTCTGCGGCTGACCGGGCGGCAGGAATAATCACGGGAAAATCCCAGCTCACATAATTTCTGGCTTTGAAGGCACTGGCATAACTCTTGGCAAACTGAAAAGTATCATTGGCACCACCGCAAGCATTCAGGAAAACCAGATTGTATTCATTGTCTCCGATGTGGTTTGCGATGTCGTCTTGAGCGGAAACGACATGCTTGCGTTCGCCGTCTTTCCACACGACGAAGCCCTTAAAATTCACTTCGTTCGAATCGAGTGCATTCACCGCCACGCCGTGGGCCATGATGTAGAAGATTGAATGCTTGGGCATGGCCGCATGGAGGTCGGCATCGGTCACTTCTTTGTCCACCGTGGAATTGGGATAGCCCAGCTTGGAAGGCGTGGACCAGAACCTCCAATTGCTGGTGTTGCGTCCGATGATCCGATCCAAGATGTCCCAGTGATCGCCACTTGTTTGGGAAGCCGCCTTAAAGTCTATCCCGTCCAAGGCTGCGCCAAGGAACGCAGGCAGGATGCCTTTGGCTTTCGAGATGACCTGATCAAATACTTTGGTTTCCAGTTCGGTGGCTTCCCCTTCGGCAGCCTCCAGCACTTTCAATCCGCCGTAGTTTCCCCCTCCTGACGCGAGCAAGAGTGGTTCGGAGATCATCGTGGATGCGTCTGTTGGGTCGGCATTCATTTGCACGGATACGTCCGTGCCGTCATTGACCTTCAGGTTGATAGGAGGAAGGTTCCCGTCGCCGCTATCTTGCCCATGCGGATGTAAACACGCCGTTGTGGCTTTGGGCCGGATCGACGGGAGTGATGTTGGTGGCTGCTGGGTGAAGTTGGCATAGATGGAGGAGCCGCTGGATTTCGGAGCCAGCACGTAGGTGACTTCGGAAGGAAGATCGGCCCCCGTAAACGTGGCTTGGGGATGCGCTGTCCCGGTTTCGCGCAAGGTCATGCTCATCCCGGAAGCGGCGTTGACGAAGACCATGGTGTTGTTTCCCGTTTCAACCATGTCGAGTTGATGACTGCGCTCGGCGGTCAGGGTCACGCGGATTTGGTCCACGGCGGCGGGATTGAGGCTTCCGAGATTCATGGTTACATCCAGGGCAGGCTGCTCAAATTGTAGTGAAGCGGCTGCGGTTTCACGGACGGTGACCAGAGTATTGGCCAACTGGATGGAGGGGGCGGTCACGGCCAGGCGCAGATGCTCCGTGGTGCCACTTGAGGTCTGGATCAACGGGCTCAGGGTTGCCGGTATTGGGAGGGATTTCGGGTTCGACCAGGACGATGTGAAGCACGGGAGTTTT
>JAAUTS010000221.1 GCA_012031345.1 Blastochloris sp.
GCGTGAGGATTTGTGCGGGAAATTAGATTTATTTTTGAATTGGATGAAGAAGGGGGGGGAAGGGAAAGCGGAGCTGGAAGATGCGCGCGGGGTATATTATTCAAGCACGAAAACTGAAGGGGAAGACGGGCCTGGGTGTATCCGGGTCGGGGGTCGGGACATGCCGGGATGTTTCGGGATGTGGTGTTGGCCTGGCCGGATTTGCAGGACAAGTATGACACGGAATGGGAGAGGGAAGCTGAGGAGCGGTTATTTGGCCGATATCTGCGAGCGAATCATCTAGCGCGGGAGTTGTTAGGAAGATTGGGAGTGGAAGCGGATTGGGTGACGGGTCATGCGGGATTGGGGATGTTGAGTGCCATGTGTCATGATTTGGGGGGGGTGCCGAGGGAGGAGGCGGGGAAGGGGCTGGCCGGGTTGGCAGAGGGATTGGAGCGGCAACTAGAGGGTTGCAGGTTGAATTTGGTGGAGGTGCAGGGAATGCGGGAGGATGTGGCGGAGCTGGGCCGCAGGATGGAGGAAGGTGAGGGGGTGTATCTGTTGGCGGATCATGGGGGAGGATTGGCGGTTTGGGGCTGTCGTGAGGATCGGGTGCTGGAGATGAGAAGGGTTTTGGCGGAGTTGAGACTGAGGGCACAATGGCAAGGGGAGGGACATGCGTTGCACACAGCGCTGGTGGAGACGGGGGAATTGTTGGAGGGATTAAAGGCGGGTTGGGTGGAGCCGGGGGCAGAGGCTGGTGGGGAGGGGAAGAGAACGGGGGTGGCGTCGATGGTGGATGGTTCGGTTTATTCGTTAGGGCGCTGGGAGCAGGCGGAGAAATTGGTGGAGGATTTACGGCAGCCCTTGAGGTTGGCACGGGTGATGGAGCGGTTTTGGAAGGAGGGGTGCGTTGTTTTGTGGAGCAGGGGCGGGAGGCGGGTTGGGGCGGGCGATGGAGAAGATTTTGAGGGATTGGGCGGAGGATGCGGGGGGAGGCTTTTGTGGTGCTGAGTCTGGAGCGGGCGGGGCGTCATGGGGTGACGCAGTTACAGGAAATGGTCGCGCGGTTGTGGGTGCGCGGGATTCCGGTGAAGCCGGGCATGTTTTTTGAGGGGCGTGGACTGAGTGTGGTGGAAGAGGAGGAGGAGCGGGCGCGGCTGGAGGTGCCGATTTGTTTGAATCATCCGATTGCACAAGTATCAAAGGAATTTGAGGAAAAGATCAAAGTGGAGTTGAAGCGGCATTTTGGCGGGGAGAAGTTGGTGACGGAAGGCAGGCGTTGGGCTTTGGTGGACCGGGTTTTGGAGCATGAGCTGGGGAGACGGATCCGGGTGGAGAGGACTTTTGATTGCTGGGGGGGAGATCCGTGGTTGCGGGATCATTCGTTGGCGGAGAATGCGTGTCGTCCGGGGAGCGGAGAACATGGGATGATCATGTTGCCCTTGTCGTTCAGTGTGGAGATGGTGTTGGAGGTGGCGGCGATGTTGTTTCCGGGTCGGGAGGTGGAGCGGGTGTTGAAGTGTTCCGCGCGCTTGTGGGCGATGGCGGAGGAGCCGTTGGTGGCCGAGGTGGTGCTGGAGCGGGTGGGGGAGAATGAGTTGAAGGGAACTTTACGAAGTGCGGAGGGGATACATACGGAGATGGAAGTGATTCTGCGTGGGGAGGGTAAGAAGGCGAAGCTGGAGAGGCCGAAGATGGAAAAGCCCGGGCAGAAGCTGAGGAAGCCGAAGCATACGATACGGGAGATTTATGAAACGGGGGCGTTGTTTCATGGGCCGCGATTACAGTGCATTCGGGAAGTGAAGGGATTGTCGGAGGATGGGGAGTTGGCCGAACTGGAGATGGTGGCGGCGGGTTCGTTGTTTAAGGGGCGGGACGGGGCGGAATTCGTGTTGAATCCGGTGTTTCTGGACGGGTTGGCACAGATGTTAGGGGTTTGGTTTTACGAGGTGAAGGGGAATTTGGATGCCATGCCGTTGCGGGTGGAGGAGATTCAGATGTTTGGCCCTGCGCCTGCGGAGGGGACGATTCTGAGGGTGAGGATGAAGCTGAGACATTATCACGTGACGGCCTGGGGTGATTTTGAGGTCCTCCGCTCAGATGGAAGTGTGTGGTTGCGGGTGAACGGTTGGCAGTCATTCCGCTATCCGCAACCGAAATTTCTTTCCGCCTTTGTGCAGAGTCCGGCGGATTGCATCGTTCACCAAAGCAGTCGGGTGTGGCGGGAGAGGGCGGGGATGGTGTGTGTGGAGAGGCCAGTGGAATTTGAGCATATGAAGGTTCATTCGGTGCCGACGACGGTTTATTTTTTGATGGGGCGGAGGGAGAGGGCCTGGTTTTTGCGTCAGGTCAAAGCGGGAGCGGAGGCGGAAGTGAGCATGGAGGAGTTGGGAGAGCGAGTCCTGGATGTGTGGTTGTTGAAGGATGCGGCGAGGAAGCTGTTGAGGCAGGAAGGATGTGCGGAGAAGTTGTATCCGACGGAATTTGTGTTGGGTGAGGCGGCGGAGTGGGGTCCGGGATGGTATCGCTGCCAAGATCCGGTGGGAGCTGGGGAATTGGTGTTGCATTTGCGGGGAAAGAAATGGGGCGGGCGGAGGGTGGCGCTGGCGGGGCGGAGTCGTGAGGAGTTGAAGCGTGGCTTGGAGGAGATGGAGGCGGGCGAGGAAGGGAAGGATGGTGAGGCTAGGGAGGAAAGGCAGGATCGTTATGCGTAATTTATTGGAAGCGGAGCGTTATGTGAGGGAGGAGTGGCATGAGAGAGAGATGGTGGGGTGGCGGCGTGACTGTTGGTTGTTTGCGGTGATGGCGCAGGAGGTGGCGGAGGAGGGGAGTTGGCGGGCTGTGGATTTGGCGGGGGTTCCGGTGGTGGTGTGGAATTGCGGGGGGGAGCTGCGGGCTTACTTGAATGTATGTTCGCATCGGCACAGTCCTTTGTGTTTGCAGAGTGCGGGGCGGGGGCGTTTGCAATGTCCGTATCATGGTTGGATTTATGATGAGGAGGGGCGGGTGAGTGCGATCCCTTCACGTCCGAAGTTTGAGGATTTGACGGTGGAGCGGGTGCAGGAGTTGGGGTTGAAGCGATATCGGGTGGGGCAGGTGGGGGCTTTTGTGTGGGTGGCATTGGAAGAGACGGTGCCACCGTTAGAGGAGTATCTGGGGGAGGCGACGGGGTGGTTAAGGGAGATGTCGGCAGGTTGTGGGGAGAGGGTGGGAGGCTTGTCGATGAGGTATGAGGGGAACTGGAAGCTGGTGATTGAGAATACGCTGGAGTCGTATCATGCGGCCTGCGTGCATCCGGAGACTTTATATCCGGGGCGCGGGCATGACAGTGTGTTTGAGGCGACCGAGAGGCATTCGCGGATGATGGAGGGGAATTCCGCGACGTTGGAGCGGAGCTGGAGGTTGATTGAGAAGAGTTTTGCGGGTCGCGGCCAGGTGACGCGGGGATATTGTCACACCTCAATTTTCCCGAATTTGAACATTGGATCGACCTATGGGAGCAGTTATGTGGTGATGCGCTTTGTGCCGGAGGGGGTGAGGCGCACCTTGGTGGAGGTGAACTTGTATGGGTGCGGAGCGGTGGAGGGGGGGAGTTTGCCGGGAGGGGCGGATGCGACGACGCGGAAGTGGTATGGCGAGGGGGTGATGAAGTTTGTGGAGCAAGTGTTGGGAAGAGGACCGGGCGGTGGTGGAGGGGCGCAGCGGGGTGGCC
>JAAUTS010000222.1 GCA_012031345.1 Blastochloris sp.
GAGGAGCAACAATGCAGGAAGGAATTTTCGCAGAAATTTTGCCTTAAGCCACTTTTTTAGACAGCCTCTAAGGAACCGCTGATTAAAGACAATTAAACCGCAAAGACACAAAGATCGCGAAGAAAGCCGGGTTTTTAACAGAGGAATTTATTTTTCTTTCTTAGCGGTCATCGCGTCTTGGCGGTTAAATCAGTGTCTCCCTAATTCTCTATCATTCCCAAATACGGTATTCTCAGATAGTTTTTCTCCCGATCCGCTTTCAAAGGCCAAACCCGGATCTCCCCCACATAACGACCACGATAATTCCCTGGCTGCAATGTCCCCGACATTCGGATTTCAGCACCCGACACTTCTTTGACTTTCAAACTCAGCGGAAAAGGTCCCAGAGCCTCCACCCTTCCCAGCTCCGCTGCTCTAACCCCTTCACCCTTCAGCCTAAATTCAAATTCCATACTCGCGCCATTTTCCCGCACTCCCAAATATAGGCTTCTCGGCTGGGGCTCCCAGGGACCCAAGCGATACCCTCGCAAGGTCAGTCTTTTCTGCCGGGCTACGCCCGCCTTTGGAAAATCCTGAATCTTTAAATTCAACTGTCTTTTGAAATGACCCCAAGGTAGGTCCGTCAAAGCCACTTTGATGTTCCACTCCGATCCATTTTGCGGGAGATCTCCGTCGGAATTCCCTCCGTCTCCGCCTGTAGGGCCAACTTGATCCCTTTTTTCTCCTCCTCAAGCCATTCCTGCGGCGCAGCATAACTCACCTGTGCCCACCCTTCTCCCATGGCCCAGTCCCCCAGCTCCAAAGTAGGCAATTCAGAGGATTCAGCGATCACCTCATCTTCCTTGCTCTCCACCAATTCCCTCCAGTCCACCTGCTTATGTTTCTTTTGCCACAGTTCCGCAAACCCCGCCCCTGACATCCAACTCAACTCCTTGCTTTTCAAGTCCCCCCGGCTTCATCCTCAAAATCTTTCCCGTTTTCGGATCTCCCCAAACGTCCCCCGTCCCCATCCGACTCTTCATGACTTCACTCAAAAACATCTGCCCCAGAGCCACACTCTCACCCAAACCGTGCCCGCTCCCTTTTTCATAAAGAAAAGTCGCAGGGATTCCCTGTCGTCTCAACTCCCCCCAGAGTGCCGCCGCATTGCGTCGGCGACCACTCTCATCATGTTCACCTGCGATAATCAATGCCCTTACCTCGGGCAGCTTTTCCCCCGCATCATGGCATATCCTCCCGCTTTGATGCCCACGTAAGCTTTCACCCTCTGAGGGTTCCAGCGTGCCAGTTGAAAGGCAAATTGTGCCCCGGCGGAATGACCCAGAACCAAAACAGGCAAGTCCGGCCAGCCCTGCTTTTTCCGAACCACATCCAACTGATTCAACAAAGCCTGCCCACTTCCTCCCGCCGCATGGTCGTAGGCCTTGGCTCCATCCCCACGGAAATAGCAAGCCACCAACACAAAATTCTCCTCATTCGCATACTTGATCCATCGCGCTTCCCTCAACCAAGGGCGGGCATCCCCATCTGTGCCAGGCACCAGCACCAAAATGCCGAGGCCTCAACTTCCCACTTTCTCCGGCATAAAACCGAAACGCCGCCTCGTAAAATAAATCCTGCTTGCCCGGCACCACTGCGACATCTTCCTGCCAACCCACGGACGCCTCACTTCCCAACACCATCCCAAAGTTCAGAACACAGACTCTCAGCACCACTTCCCACCTTATCCAGCCCAGTGAACTCCTCGTCTGCCTAGACAGGCACCCCTCCTGAATTCGCCCCTCAACCCTCTTCTTTTCCCCCATTTCATTTACCACCCAGGGCTAGCTTGTTCAGCATCTCCATCCATGCCAACAACCCTTTACCCGACAATTCTGCTTCTGAAGCTGCAGACTTGACCTCCACCTTCCTGCTCCCGGCCTTCTCTGCCGTGTTGCTTAACATGGATTTGGCCAAGCGCTGAAAATCCTTGTTCTCCACTTCCTCCTCCCTCAGCGCCACCACAAAACGATCACACTTTTTGGCCAAAGCTTTGACCTCCTCCACCGACTCCTTACCAAAGTCCGCCTCCCCGACCTGCATTAGAGCAAAAGCTTTGATCTCCAGTTTCGAATCCCGCGAAGCCAAGGCCAGAAAGTCCAAACCACCACGCCCTTTGGCAAAAACGGACAACGGCCTCCCATTCATGGGACCTTGTGACTGGATCCAATACTTGGCCATCTCCAAATAGGCTTCCGGTCCAAGCTTTTTCTTTGAAAACTCCGCTGGCGCAATCACCGCATACCCGTTCTCCGCCAAACTTGCCACATCCTCCACCATGCTGCCGTAGTTGAGATAGGATAATTCATCATAATAAATGACCACCCCCTTGGGCGAAGGCAGAGCCGGGAAACCCAATAACACCTTCCCCTTGCCGCCGGGATAAGCCAACTCAAGTTTTTGCACAGGTGGACTCACCCGCGCCCAAGCCTGGGCCAGGGACGCCCCGCCCAGCTCCAACATTCCTGGCCCGTTCGCCGGCCCTGACTTGATCAGATAACGTTTTCCCGCCTCCGAAGAAACCTGATACCAACGAAAACTTCCAGACTCCTTGCGAGCTTGCAAGATACCCCAGATAAAGGCGTTCACCAACTGTCGCGACTGCGGACCCGGCACATGATTATACAATTCCTGACCACGCCGTTGATGCTCAGGTGCAGGGGTGACAAAAAAAGCACGCGTCCCCAGTGCCCTTAATGCCGCTGTCAACGCCTTGTTCTCCCCCGTCGTAGAATCTCCCCGCGTGTTGCTGATCAACCACGACACAGGGGATCTTTGGGTCACGGGTTGATATTCCTGCCCGCCAATCAGAGCTGCTGCCTCAACCTCCTCGGGGTAATGCACCGCCAGACTCTGCGCCATGTTCGAACCCGCTGATTCTCCCATCAAAATCAATTTGCGCTTTTCCAGCCCAAACTCTCCACAAAGCTTCTCCCGCGCCTCCCAAACCGCCTCCAACCAGCCCGACTCTGGGCTCCAGTAACATAACTTGGGATCCGACAGGGCTTGTCCTTCCGCCTTGAATTGGAAGCTGAACATCCCACAACCCAAAACATCCGTCACCACCTTTTGATGGTTTTGCTGCAACTTCGTATTCTCCAAAGGGTGAGGGACAATAAAAACCAGATTCGCCGCCCCGGCCGCCGCCTTTTCCCCCTCCATGGGTATCCGATACAGCACTTTGATCTCCAGATTTCTTTCCTTCAACTTGAGATTGAACTCGCCCGTCTTGATCTCTGGCTTCTTATCTGGAGCGGGCAGATCCGAATCCGGGACAGAACCAAACTCTGGATAATCCGAAAAGGCTGGACCCTCATCCCAGACAGGCTTCGATTCCAGCACAGTCGGAGTTATCGAGACGGTCCCTGCTGCGCTTGCTTCCACGTTCACAGCCGGAGTAGGCGGGGTCTCCTTGAGTTCTGTCGCAGGAGCCTTTTCCGCTCCCTGTGCTGACGCTGGAGCCTCCTCCGTCTTTTTCACAGGCACAGCAGGCTTGACCCCAGCTGACTCTTTGGACCGCATCACCTCAAAGGTCTTATCATCCAAATTCAGCACCGGCACCCGCAGCTCCCCGCCTTGACTTCACCCGCACAAACTCCCCTCAAATATCGCCTCCTCACACACCATCTTCGACCCGTCCCGGAAATACAG
>JAAUTS010000058.1 GCA_012031345.1 Blastochloris sp.
CCACCAAGAGTCCCAGAGAAAGGGCACCCAAGAACCAGGCCAGGGTGAACACCCCCGCCAACAAAAAAGGGGCCGCCATCCCGCGCAACGCCAACATCATACCCGCCGAAAGAAAAACTTCCCCACGTCGCAATGCCTGGCTGCGGATCAGGTAAAGATTGAATCCCAACACCACCGCCAAGACCAACCACCAGACCATAACAAAAACCCGCGGGTCCTCCATGCCCCCCACCCATGAAAAACAAAATCCACCCAGCACCAGCGAGATCAAGCCCGCCGCCAAAGCTCCCGGAGCTGATATCGCCCGATAAATCGTAGCCCGCTCCATCAGGGAGCGGATCGTTTCCAGTGTGGTTTGGGCCGAACTTGCGGATGTCATGCCTAGCTTTGTATCACAAAGTATTTTGATGACAAGGCATTTTTTAACCTTGGCCTAAAAGAAAATCGATGCCGTCTTTCAGAGGTCCTGCGTGCTAAAACTTAGTCTGCTCCGACAAACTCGTGCGGGTGCCGTTTCTTCAACTCCTCCACCGCCCAGCCTCGCCCTGTGGCCTCCAATCGTTTGCAGTATTTTTTTAACTGGCCACGATTATACACCAGACTGCGCTCACGCATGACGGTCCAAAGAGGATCCACATCACTGGTTGAACTTTGCATCATCTCATCATGCCAATCCCCAAGATGTCTTAGGGCACGGTCACATACCTCTCGTCGGGACTCCGCCAGGTTGTGCTGCTCATAGGGGTCCGCCTCGAGGTCAAACAACATCTCCTTCGGAAAAAGATGATAACCGTCATCGTAGGTGCGGATGTAGTGCCAGTTCTCAAATCGCACCGCTCTTTGACAAACATGGACACACTGTCCAATGACCAAAAACTCGCGTCCGCTGTCTTGCCCCTCGGTCAAGGAGGGGGCAAAACTCCGCCCATCCCAGATAGGGAAAGGTTCCTGACCCAGCATCTGCGCCAGCGTCGGTGCCATATCCAGGTTGTAATGCAAGCCGTCATCCACCGTGCCCGCGCGTCCTTTCCCAGGCCAGCGAATGATCATGGGGATATGACAGGTCGCATGGTCCGCAGTGGCATGTTCCCCGTAAATGCCCAACTCTCCCTGATTCTCCGCGTGATCCGCTGAGATGATGATGACCGTATCTTCATAGACACCCGCCTCCTTCAGCCATTGGACAATTTTTCCAATCTGATCGTCCACATAACGAATGGCCGTGTCATAACCATCCAACATGCGCCTCAAATCAGCCTTATCCTTGAGTTCTCCCGGATGCTTGGGCCACTTCGGGTCCTCGTCCCCATGAAACATGTAAATTTCGCGCGCGCCGTGGGCCCACCTTCTCACGATGCTGGGCAAAGACCTCATCCGTGATCCACTCCGGCAGCGGATCCTGGGCAAAGGGGTTCGGGTAATCCGCCGGGGTGCGATAAGGCGTGTGCGGGTCCCAATAATTGACATGCAAAAACCAATTATCCTTGGCCGCGTTGTCCTTGAGCCACTTCTCCACCACCGGCGTGACCACTTCTGCCGACTCCATACCTTCCCCGGCAGTATTATGAATTTCCATGAACCCGGCATAAAATTGTCGGGCTGCATGACGCTGGCCAAAAGGACTTATTTGAGCGGTGTGCAGACCCTGCTTTTGTAAAAAGCGCGCCAAAGAAAAGTTTTCTATCCGATCCTTGGTCCCCCGTTCTCTGCCGTCCAGTCGAGGATCCGCTGCTGTCCCCCCGTGACTGACCACCCCGGTATGAATCCCAAATCGTCCGGTATAAAACGCCGTCCGTGAAGGCAGACAGGGCGCGTCTGAACAATAAAACTTATTGAAACGAACCCCTTCCTGCGCGATGGCGTCGATGTGAGGAGAGGTGTTGCGATGATAACCGTAGCAACCCAGGTGGTCGGGTCGTAATGAATCAATATCCAGATACAAAATACGCATAACAGTTCAGATTAAGTGCTCCCGCCGCGACAAACAAGCCCCTCTTGAATTTACGGGTAAACCTTTCCCGCAGCGTCAAATTCCCTTCGGTAAGACAAACTCATCCCCTGTCTTCCCAATCCATTCCGCCAACATTCCTTGCAAGCGGCTGCGCTCAGCGGAAAAAGCCGTGTTGTAAGCCAGATTGCAAAGTTCATAAGGATCCTCCTTCAGGTTGAACATCAGTAAAGGTTGTCCCTCCAGGCAGACATATTTCCAGCCGTCCCGCGTGACCACCCCACGCCAAGGCCGATCTACACTGTAGGCATGTCCGGTGGGGCGAACCAATTGAAGATAAGCGGAGTCGGGAACGGGGGCTGCATCCGCCCGATTCAACAAATGAGGACTGTAATCAAAGCCCGGCAGATGCTCCGGCACGGGCAGACCCGCCAAGCCCAACGTGGTGGGCAGATAATCCACATGATTGATCAACCAATCCCGCACTCCCCGCACTGTTCCGTTATACGCTCCACGCCCCAAAACATGAATAAAGGGAACTCTGACCGCCTCCTCGTAAGGTCCGGTTTTTAAAAACTGTCCCTGCGAGCCATGCATATCCCCATGATCCGAGAAAAAGATGATGTGCGTGTTTTCCGCCAGACCCGTTTCCAATAACAACTCCCGGATACGACCAAAATTATCATCCAAATTCTCGATCATGGCATGATATCCTGCCAAATCACGTGAAGCCCGTTCACGGATGCGCGGAACTGCCGGCACATTGGGACGAAACTGCATCTGCCCGGGGCGATGCCTCCGTGACCATGCCTCCGGTGCCACATACGGGTCATGCGGTGGCTGCACGGACAACACGGCAAAAAAAGGTCGAACTCCTTCGCCCCCGCCTTGACGCTCCTCCGCCCGGGCCTTGAGATAAGCCAGGAATCGGTCCGTCAACACATCCGTCTCGTAACCAGGCAGCTTCTCATGAAAGGCCTGATCCCCCTCCCCTCCGTGAATCCAAGAATCATACTGGGCATTGTTGTTTTCATAACCCTCCCAACGCTCAAATCCTCCGCGTCGCTCCGGCGGAACCCGATGCCAAGCCGCCCTGCCCTCCCTCTCGTGAAATCCGTCCAGGTGCCACTTGCCCAAATAGTAGGTGTCATACCCGCCTGCCCGCATGAGTGAACCCACCGTAGGCAGCGCTTCCGGCATCCGATCTTCATGCCCAGGCACAGCTTGATGGGGATAGAGTCCTGTCAACAACGAACCCCGAAAAGGACAACACAAGGGACATCCCGAAACCGCCGCAGGCAGATATAATCCTTCCCGTGCCGCACGATCCAAATGCGGGGTGGAAAGGTTGGGATCCCCGGCATAACCCAGACTCTGGGCCCGGTGCTGATCTCCAAAGATCCATACTATATTGGGCCGTGAAGCGGTGCTGCCGGGCTGCGTGGAGTTCACTTTCCCAAGCTAACTTCTACCCAAACTCCGGCAAGACAATCCCACTTCTCGGACCAACGCAAAAAACGCGGAAGAAATGGTCCAAACGATAGCGACCCGGCCCACGCCTATTATCCAGATAAGATCTTAACCCTGAGAACCTTTACTTTACCCTGCCCACCGACCACAGCTAAAGTCATGAATATTCAGGACGGCGACTCCAAAATCCTAACATGACTTTACCCCGGCTCATTCTGCTTGTTTTCCTGCTCGGGCTCCTTGCCTCCTGCACCCGAGAGCCGGACGGCAGAGTTCACATCCAATATTCCTTCTGGGGCTCGATCGAACAGGAACGCTTGGAACGTCAGATCGTGGCCGCTTTTGAAAAAGAAAATCCCGATATCAAAGTCGCCGTCCTGCCCATCGGCGGAAATCGCTACGCGGAAAAATTCAGGCCATGCTGGTCGGGCAATCCGCACCTGACGTCATCATGACCGAGATGAGCCAATACGCCGAATGGTCCGCCCGTGGTGCTTTGCTGGACTTGACCGCTGACATACCGTCTTTCTGTGATGGCCGTGAACTTATGCCCGTGCCGCGCCAAGCCTTTTCCCGCCACTCCAAGTTTTTTGCCATGCCCTCCAATTGCAGCGGTTATGTCCTTTACTACAATTCCGACGCCCTCCGCCAGGCCGGACTGACACCCCAGGACTTCGATACCTGGGAATCCCTGGCCCGCCTCGCCCCGCGTCTGGCTCGAAACTCCACCACCACCAGCGGGACAGAATTCGCTCTCCTCATGCCCCCCGCCCATCTCATCTTCTTCGGATTTGGCGCCTCTCTTTTTGATCAGCCCCATCAACCCACCCGCGTCACCGCCGCCTCCCCCCAGGCCCACGCCGCTCTCGACTACATGCGCGAACTCTGGGCCTCGGGCGCTGTCGTGCCGCCCGATGTTGTTAGCGATCAGGGAAGTTATCAACTCTTCCGCGACGGCAAACTCGCCCTCTACTTTGATGGCCGTTGGCGTGTGCCCAACTTTCTCGGTAAAACCCGCTTCACTTGGGACGTGCGACCCGTTCCCTCCGGTCCCGCTGGCCGCGTCTCCCTGCACGGTGGAACCGGACTCGCCATCTCCAAAAACAGCCCGCACCCGGAAGCCGCCCGCCGCTTCATTCATTTCTATCTTTCAGAAAATGGTCTCCGCCACGTCATCCAGGGGGGACGTTACGTCCCCGTCTTCCGCGAGATGGCTTATTCTGAAGCTTTTTTAAATCTACAACCACCAAACCATACCCGCGCCTTTTCGGAAACCATGGAAGAAGGTGCCAGCCGCTACGTGCTGTATGCTCCGGGTGCAGCCGAGGTCAACCGCATTTTTTTCAGCCACATGCAGCAGGCTCAGAATGAGCCCACACGGCCCAGCTCCCTTATCCTCGAAGCCTTGCAGCAGGACCTCGAACGCTGGCTCGCGCGCCAAAAAAAGAAAGGATTGTTGTAATGACCACCAAACGTCGTTACCGACATCTGATCCCTGCCCTCTGCTTTCTACTGCCCAATCTTCTGGGTTTCGGGTTGTTCACCGCCTGGCCCGTCCTGGCCGCCTTCCTGCTCAGCTTCTCCTCCTGGGATTTATTGACGCCACCTGCGTTCGCCGGACTAGACAACTACTCCGATCTTCTGGGTTTTCACTCCAGTCCCAATGGCTGCAGGCCAATGATCCCGACTTTTGGGAATATCTCTGGAACACCCTCTTCCTCATGTTCTCCCTGCCTCTCAACATGGCCGGCTCCCTCTTCCTCGCCATCCTTCTCAATCAAAAAATCCGTGGCACTTATTTTTATCGACTGGTGTTTTTTCTGCCTAGCGTTTTGTCAGGAGTCGCCATTTTCTATCTCTGGCGCTGGATGTATAACCCCGACTTTGGTCTGATCAACAACCTTCTGGCCTACTTCGGCATCGCGGGCCCACACTGGCTGACCGACCCACTCTGGGCCAAACCCGCCCTCATGATCATGGGGCTGGCTCGCCGTGGGCGGAACCAGCATGGTTCTTTATCTCGCCGCACTCCAAGGCATCCCTCAGGACCTATACGAAGCCGCTGCCATCGACGGGGCCAACGCCTGGCATAACTTCCGCTACATCACCTGGCCCTCCGTCGCCCCGGTCACCTTCTTCATCCTGACCATGGGTCTCATCCACGGCTTTCAATCCGGCTTCGAAGCCGCCTACATCATGACCGGAGGTGGCCCCTCAGGTAGCACCACCACCATCGGCTACTACATCTACCACACCGCCTACGTGAATTTCGAAATGGGTTACGCCGCCGCCATCGCCTGTGTTCTCTTTGTGCTTGTGCTGGCCGTCACTCTGCTGAACTGGCGCCAGGGCCAAAAAAACATCACCATTGATTCCAACCCGGTCATGAAACCAAACCGCTTCCTCTGGCTCCTCCATCTGCCACTCGCCCTGGCGGCTCTGACCATGTTGCTGCCCCTCTTTTTATGTTCAGCACCGCGCTGGCTCCAGCCGGAGAAACGCTGAAGGCCACCGATTCCTTTCTCAGCATGATTTGGCCCCAGTCATGGCATTGGGAAAATTTTGTCGAAGTCTGGCGCGTCGTTCCCTTTCTGCGATTTTATATTAATAGTCTCAGCATCGCCCTGGTGGTGACTCTGGGTCAGGTCTTCACCAGTGCCTGCGCCGCTTATGCCTTTGCCCGACTGGAATGGCCGGGGCGCGACAAACTCTTTCTGGCCTACCTCGCCACTCTTATGGTTCCCGGCGCTGTCACCATGCTGCCCAACTTCATCGCCATGAAATCCTCCCCGGAAATTCTTGCCTCAGTCTTCCCTTGGGTCGATTGGTTGGCCCTGCGTTTTTAGGCACCTCAGCAGATGCCCCGTCTTCGGTCGCCTCGTTGGTCTGGATTCCTACTTCGCCCTGACCATCCCCGCCATGTTCTCCGCTTATGGCACCTTCATGCTTCGCCAGTTTTTTCTCAGCATCCCCAAGGAACTGGATGAAGCCGCTGAAATCGACGGCTGCACGCACTGGGGGATTTTTTGCAACGTCATCGTTCCCCTCTCCAAGCCCGCCCTGGCCACCAAAACCATCTTCACCTTTATGGGCATCTGGGGCAGCTTTCTCTGGCCTCTCGTCGTGACCAACCAATCCCAATTACAAACCCTCCCCCTCGGCCTTCAGGCTTTCCAGGGCCAATACGCCACTGAATGGCATCTCATGATGGCCGCCTCCCTCCTCATGCTCCTGCCCGTCATGCTCCTCTTTCTCTTCGGCCAACGTTACTTCATCAGCGGTCTCACCGTGGGCGCCGTCAAAGGCTGACCCGTTCCCCTCCCTTTTTTTCTTCAGGTTATCCTTGGCCCTGGGCAGCACCAAGGCTACCTTCACGTGGCGCCTGGAACCCCACACCTCATGAACTCCTCTCATCCCACTCGCCATTCCTGGCTCATCAAAATCAGCCTGGTCATTCTTTTCCTCTCCGCCTTCTCCGCCCTGCTTCTCTGGCTCTTCACCGGCATGCTCGCCACCATGGCCTCCGAAGTGCCCCCGCCTGCACGACCCGCCATTCGTTCGGAATTTTTACCCTTCCCTTCCGAACAACACCACATCCCCAGCCTGGACGGCACACGCATCGCCTTCCGCTATTTTCCCACCAGCTCCGATCCCCGGCTCCCCGTCCTTTTCATCGTCCATGGCTTCGGCGCCTCCAAGGAACACATGCTCACCTACATGCTCTTCGCGCAAAAAAACGGTTACCCCAGCGTTGGCATTGATTTGCGCGGCCATGGCGACAGCGACCCGGCCCTCTGTAGTTTCGGTTATCGTGAAAAGCAGGACGTGCTGGCCGTGGCCCAGTGGTTGAACCAAAAAGGTCATCCCCGCTACGTCCTCTGGGGCACCTCCATGGGCGCGGTCACTTCCGCCCTCACCGCCGAAACCCAGCCCCAAGGTCTGCAAGGTCTCATCCTCGACGCTCCCTTCGACACCCTGCGCAACACCCTCGTGCATCATGCCAAAGTTTTTTTTAATCTGCCGGAGTTCCCCTTCTTCCCCCTCACGTTTTGGCAAATCGAAAGAACCGTGGGCTACGACACCCGCCAGATCAACGTTCCCCGCGCCTTACAGTCCATTCATCAACCTCTACTCATTCTCGCGGCGGAAAATGATGAACGGATGCCTCTGCCCATGGTCCGGGGCTTGTATGACCTCGCCCATTCTCCCAAAACCCTTCACATCATTCCGGGAGCCGATCATGAATACCGCGCCTTCGATCCGGAATTCCAAGAAGCCGTTTTGACCTTCCTCCGCCGTCTGCCCGACCTCGACCCCTCCCCGGCAACCCACAACAACCCATGAAATATCGCTTGTTAGGTCAAAGTGATCTGAACGTCTCCGTGGTGGCTCTTGGCACCATGTCCTGGCCCGGCTGCCGCTTCGGGGCCTCCTCCTTTCCCCGAACCGAAATCGATTTGTCCGCCTTGAAAATCCAACTTCATGTGGCCCGGGATGCCGGCATCAATCTCATCGACACCGCCGAAGGTTATGGCCGTGGCCTGGCCGAAGAACTCTTGGGCGAACTTCTCCAAGACCCCGCCTTGCGCAAACACTTCCTCATCACCACCAAAGTCGGCCCCCTCTTCCCTGAAGCCTCCGAACCTCAACGCAGCGTCAACCTCAGCCCGACCCACGTCCGCCGTTGTTGTGAGGCCAGCCTGCGCCGCCTTGGCCTGGATTGCCTGGATCTTTACCTGGCCCACTGGCCTGATCCTGACACCCCACTCCACGAAACCATGGGCGTCATGGCCGAGTTGAAAAAGGAGGGAAAAATCCGCTGGTTCGGTGTGAGCAATTTCAACAATGATCAACTTTCAGAATGCCTCGCCTTGGCCGACACCACCCTGCCCGTGGTCACCAACCAAATCCCCTACAGTCTGGCCGACCGCGGCATCGAGGCGGATCGGCTTCCTTTCTGCCAAAAAAATCAAATCGGTATCATGGCCTACTCCCCCTTGGGTAAAGGACTCCTCGGCGGCAATTATTCCCTGACCCAGCTCCCTCCCCCGAATGACTACCGCCATCAACGCCCTCACTTCGCCCCGGAAAATCTGTCACGCAATATGGCCCTGGCCGACAAACTCCGCCTTCTCTCCGCCCAGCTCAGCATCACTCCAGCTCAACTGGCCCTGGCTTGGGCTCTGGCTAATCCCGCCATCACCACCGTTCTACCCGGTGCCAAAACCCCCGACCAACTCCGTGACTCCGCCGGAGCCGGGTCCCTGACATTGCCTGACAACATTCTCCACCAACTCAACGCCTGAATCTATCCAGCCTGCTCATCGGAAAAAATTGCGTCTTTGCCACCCCGCCGCTTTGCGTTAAACCCTCCCCATGCCACGACCTGCACCTTTCCGGGCCGCCATCCTCGATCTGGGCAGCAACTCCATCAAGTTCATGCTGGCCGAACAACGCGGCGGCACCCTGCGCATCCACCGGGAGCAGGCCGTCACCACTCGTCTCGGCGCTTCCCTCGCTCTCACAGGTAAACTCAGTGCCTCATCCATCGACGCGACCCTCGAGGTTCTTAGGCAATGCAAAGCCCAGGCCGATGCCTACGGCGCCCGCACCTTGCTCGCCGTCGGCACCAGCGCCCTGCGCTCCGCGCGGAACAGCCAGGACGTCCTCAGCCCCGCACGTAAAATTCTCGGACGTCCCATCGAAATCATCTCAGGAAAAAAAGAAGGGGAACTCGTTTACGCCGGCGCCAGCTCCAATCCCCGTTGGAGCACACGCCCTGTCTTGGTCATAGATGTGGGCGGAGGCAGTGTGGAATTTGTGCTCGGTGCCCAAGGTCAGGTTCATCGAAGCATCAGCCTCCCCCTGGGCTGCGTCCGCATCAAAGATCTTTACCTCCAGGAACAAGCTCCCGATCCCCTCGGCCTCCAAAACGCCCAACAGGATCTTCAACACCAGATTCAAAGGCGCATCCTTCCCCACCTTCCCCCTGACAAAAATCTTTGCGTCATCGGCACCGGAGGCACCATGATCACCTTGGCCCTGATCCACCTTCAGGCGGACGCCTCCCAACATCTCGATCACCTCGAAGGAACCAAGCTCTCCCGCCAGCAACTCACCCTCATCCGCCAAAACCTCGCCTCCCAATCCCTGGCCCAACTCCAATCCCACCCCTCCATCCCCGCCTCCCGGGCCGACATCATCACCGCCGGATCCCTCATCTTCGAGTCCTGCCTCAGTGCCCTCCACCTCCCCAACATCCATTGCGGCACCCGCGGTCTGCGTTACGGACTCTGGCGCAAAAAACTTGCACCCCAGCCGATAACGAGAATGATCTACGCACCTGCATGAGCCACGCTGCCCTTCATCCCGTGGTGGCCGAAGCCACCCTCCTCATGGAACAACTGGAACCCGAACCGGAACATGTCCGACAGGTTTGCTTTTTGGCCCGCCATCTCTTTCAACAACTCGAACACCTGCACCAACTCGAAGTCGAAGATCTCCCCTACCTCGAAGCCGCTTCCCTCCTCCACGATGTCGGCTGGACCCGCGCCGAAAATGGCAGTGCCCACCACAAACACTCCGCCGACATCATTCGCGAACATTCCTGGAAAACCCTCAATCACGAGGAAACCGACCTCGTCGCCCAGATCGCCCGTTATCACCGCAAATCCCTCCCCAAATACAGCCACCTCCCCTTCCGCGAACTCCGCCCCGCCCTCCGCCACAAACTGCTCAGCCTCGCCGCCCTCATCCGCGTAGCCGATGCCCTCGACCGCTCTCACCGCTCCCTTGTCCGTTCCATCGAATGTCAGTTCCGCTCCGGTGCCTGCGAACTCATCGCCACCATTGACGGCGTCGCCCCGGAAGAAAAAGACGCCTTCATCAAAAAACGGGATCTCTTTGAACTGCATTTCTCCACCAAACTCGAACCTCTCTTTCTCGAAAGCCCCGAAGCCATCCAACCCACCCCCCGGCAATCCCTCAAATCCGTATGAACTGGCGTCTCCGTCTCATCAGTGTGCTGGTCATTCTGGCCTTCGGCCTCCTGGCCTTTTCCTACTACCGTTACTACGTCGCCCCCAAACCCCACGGCGTGATCGTCTTCATCGTCCCCGGGCTCAACCCCGAACTCCTCGGCCACTACAAGGTCGCCCGCGGAAATCAACCCCTCTACATCAGCAGCCGCGCCTCCGACTTCACCGTGGTGGACCACACCAGCCTCATCGACTGCGGCATCGACCCCGCCTCCATCATGACCTACTTCGCCACCGGAGTCACCGGTCTGGCCCAACAACTCGGCTACGATCCGGCTGGCAACCGCCTCGATAACCTTCTCTACAAAGCCCAACGCTCCGGGCGACTCGTCGGCGTCATCAGCACGGAAAGCGTCATCGCCCCCCAGGTCGCCGCCTTCTACGCCCACACCAAAAATGTCCAGGATACCGAAGATCTCGCCCGTCAACTCTTCGACTCCACCACCCTCAGCAGCATCATGGGCGGCGGAGCCGATGACCTCTTCCAGTCCCCCTCCGAAAAATCCCGCGACCTTCTTAACGAAGCTCAACTCCTGAATTACAAACTCATCACTAACCAAACCCCAACTCGAAAGTCTCGACCTCTGGACCTGGCGCACCCCTTGGAAAACCATGAAAATCCTCGGCCTCTTCTCACCCGATTCCATGCCAGACTACTTCCCGGAAAATCAGACTGCCGAAGAAAAATACAGCATCCCCAGCCTCACCGCCCTGACCCGTAAATCCATTCAATGCCTCCAGTTCAACCTCAACGGCTACTTCCTCGTTGTTCACAACGGCAAATTGGAAAAAGCCTGCCGCGAAAACAATTATCCCCAGGCCATGAACGAAATTGAACAACTGGAGATCGCCATCGCCCAAGCCCGCGCCTACGCCGGAAACAACACCCTCATCCTCCTCTACTCCCCCTATGCCGTCCCCGGCATGAAACGTAAACTCCCCGGCGAGCCTCCCACCGGCTCCAGCCTCACTCTCCCCCTCACCAAACGGATCAAAGGAAAAAACGAGCCCGTCGTCCTGGAACTCCCCGGCCCCTTCCGTCCCGAACTTGAATTCACCCCCTACTACGGCTGGGCCGCCATCTACCACCATTCCCCCACGCAACTCCCCGGCTTCACCACTCCCTACGAACTCCACCAACTCATCAGTGCCGAATTTTAAACTTTGAATGAATCCTCTTCTCTCACCAAATCCTGCTCATCCCGTCCAAAAATGACCCTGACCGAAATCAAAGCCGCGCTCCAACTTCACGGCTTGCGACCCCTCAAAAGTCTCGGTCAAAATTTTCTCTTCGACCAAAATCTCTGCCGCCAAATCGTCGGCGCCCTCGCCCCCACCCCCGGCAGCCGCGTCGTTGAAATCGGGCCCGGCCTCGGTGCCCTCACCTCCCTCCTCCTCGATCTCGACCTCCATCTCACCGCCCTCGAACTCGACCGCGGCCTCTCCACCTACCTCCGCCAACAATTCCTTCACTTCCCCAACTTCCAGCTCATCGAGGGTGACGCCGTTCAAACCCTGCCCGGTCTCCCCCACTGCGACGCCCTCATCGGCAACCTCCCCTACAACGCCTCCACCCCTCTCATCGCCGCCCTGCTCGAACGCCCCTTTCTTCCCTCCCGCTGCGTCTTCACCCTGCAAAAGAAACGGGCGACCGCTTCGCCGCCCAACCCCGGACCGGAAACTACGGTGCCATCAGCGTTTTTCTGCAAACCTTCTATCACGTCACCCTTCTGCGCAAACTCCCCGGCAGTGTCTTCTACCCCGCCCCCGAAGTCGAATCCGTCATCGTCCAACTCGATCTCCACCCCTCCTCCGCCCTCTCCCCCGTCGCCGACCGTCAACGTTACCACCAATTCATCCGCCAAGGCTTTTCCCAACGCCGTAAAAAATTAAAAAACTTGCTCCCCGTCCCCCTCGAATGCCGCGCCGAAGATCTCAACATCCTCCAATGGGTCGAACTCTACCACCAACAAACCAGCCCCTAACAACTTAATTTCTCCCCCTCATGGAAGACATCTTCGACATCGTCAACACCCAGGATCAAGTCATCGGCTCCGCCCCGCGCTCCGTCGTTCATCGTGAAGGTCATCTCCACCGCGCCACCCATGTCTGGCTCTACAACACCCAGGGTCAACTCCTCATCCAACTCCGCGCCGCCTCCAAGGACAAACATCCCTCCGTCTGGGACTCCTCCGCCTGCGGTCATGTGGACTCCGGTGAGGACTACCACCGCGCCGCCCGTCGCGAAACCTGCGAGGAACTCGGACTCCACGCTGCGCCCGAACTGGAAGAAATCGCCTACTGCCAGGACACCGCCCAACTTGGCCAGGAATTCGTCCGGGTCTATCGCGGGCACCATGAAGGCCCCTTCCTACCCCAACCCAGCGAAGTCACAGAAGTCCGCTGGATCGACCCAGCGGAACTCAGCTCATGGATGCAAAGCCAGCCGGAATCTTTCGCGCCATCCTTTATTCATCTCTGGATGAAATATTCCTGACTTCTCTCCTGCCTCTCTCTCAACGCTGATCCATCAACAAGGCCGCACCTGGACCCTTGATCTCGCTCAGCGGCATGTCCTCGCCACTTTCCCAACCCCCACGCCGCAATATCGTCCGATAATAAGTCGCGGGAATACCATTGTTCCTGAAGGAAACCGCCAAAGTCCCACGTTCATTGGTAAAGGCCGGCACTAACGGTGCCTGGGCCGCGCTGTTGCCCAGAGTGTAAAGCAGTCCGGCCATCACCTCCAGTTTTCCTTCCTTATTCCTCAGCGACGGAGTGCTGTTAGGTGAATCCTTACTGCCGCGGGGCGAGGTTTCCATCTTAAACCCCAGAATCCACGAAGTGCCCGAGTTGGTTAACAACGGTTCCTCTCCAAACTCCGCATTCAACTGCCGCGCCCAAAAGCTGTGCCTCGGCCCAATGTCATATCCCCGTCCAATCACGTCGATAATATGCGTCTTTCCACTGCCGGTTGCCTTGACGCCATAACTGTCCACATCTCCGTGCTTGAGCACGAATGTCCGATCACTCACCTGATCCACCCCACCCTGCAAATACATCTGCTCCATCACCACCACAGGCGATTCCCCGTTTTCCACTCTGACCGCCGGCTTGCCCTGGGGTGAGGTGATGTGTCCGCTCAACCCCAAAATCCACTTCACCTTGCCACGCAGAACCAGACTGTCCTCCATTTTGATCTCCTTGATTGGCTTCACATAAATGTATTCCGCTCCGGAATCGATCACCGCCTGAAAACTGGCCAGAGTCTCCCCCGCATCCACCCAGGTGGCGTCCGCCGGAGCCCGCATCACGGGGATGTCTTCGATCGGCAAATTCAACCACTCGGGCTTTCCACCCGAACCACTGATCGTGAAGCCTTGGTCATGACTTTCGATCTGTGTTGTCCCCCCCTGCATGGCCACGTCTTTGTTCTCCTTGCGCGTGTCATCCAACACCGAGCCAAAACCCGTCACATTGACCCGACGCAGATTGACAAAACCCGCACTGCTCATCGCCGCCTGATCTGAAGTCCCACTCCCTGTAATGCTGCTGTCCACCAGGGTCAACATCCCATGCCCGCCCGTGCCGCTATAAAAAGGCACGCTGCCCTCAAACTGAATCTTCCGCATGGCCAACACATTGTTGTCATTACTGATCCCGATCTTTTCCTGACCGGACATCTGGATGTTCTCAAAGGTCATCCCATACTGATAGTGCGTCAGTGCGATTCCCCGCGCAAATCCCTCAATCTTCACATCCAATATCATCGCCGGCCCCGGCCAGGCCCGCGTCAAATCTATCCCCGTATGCCCGCTCCCTTTCGCCGCCCTCACCGTCACTCCACTTACCGTCCCCCGGTTGTTGGAACAAAAATCTATAGCCTTGGCCCCAGGATTTCCCTCTCCCACATCCACGGTCAAATTAAGAATGGCATGTCGGAAGGCCCGGTTGCCACCCCCTCTGAAATTATCCCGCTTATCCCCCTCGGATCCGGTGGCGATTACCCATTTCCCCTTGGCCGGGTCCGTGTAACCAGGGGCCCGATCCGCCAGCTTAATAACCGTCTCCTCCCGGGATTCCCCGATCAACAGCAACATCGAACGCCAACCCGCGCTCCAGACCTTTCCTTCCTCCCGCCCCTCCGCCACGACCCGACTCTCAATCGGTCCCGTGACCAGATACGTCCCCTTGGGCAGCCAAATCATAGGGTTGCAGCGATACCGACTCTTATCGATGTTGTCGGAGATCGCCTTGTTGATCGCCGCCGTGTCATCCGTAACCCCATCACCCTTGGCTCCGTAATCCTTGACATTCACCACACCCGAACCTGCTGGGGGAACAAAATGCCAAGGCTCAGGACTTGCTGCATCAACCCCGCTGACTGAACATCCCACCATCATGCACACAAGGAAACTTATGAATATTCATATAATCACTTTGTGGCGTTAACTCTTTTTTGTCAAATCTTCGTCCTTTTACCCCGGATTCCCGCCTTCATGCACCGGATGCAACAGCACTTCCTGCTCCCAAGGCAGCGGCGGCTTCCCTTCCGACGACGATTCCCAACGCAGACCCCAGTGTAGTTCAAAACTGCCCGGTTCCGAGGCGGGAAAGTTGGTGCCCCAATAATTGTTATAAACCCACCCAAGCAGAAACGGTTCCGGAAGCCGGTCCGGTAATGCCGTCAGTTTTTTTCCATAATGAAATCCGTTCAACATAACCAGCGGTGCATCTGGACAGCGCAAAGTCCAGCTCTGCTCTCCTTCCCTCAGGGCCACCGAATGCTCCGTGGTGACAAAGTCCCGGCAGGCACCCGGCAACTGTCCCACATCAAACTCCACCTCCACGCCCGCCGTGTTGAAAAACGCCCGCCATCCCCCTGCCAATCGCGTCGGGAACGCGGCATAGATTCCGTTGGGATTGGCATAATCATTCAAATGCACCTTCCAAACCACCGCCACCTCATCACTGCCGGAACACAGGCCAATCTGCGATTCCACCCGATGGCCTGTGATCAATTCATGACGCCGGATGAGCCAAACGGATGAGCCGCGATGCTCCACTTTGGAAAAATGGCTTTCCGCCGCAAATTGGCCCGCCGTCATGACCCGTGTTCCATTCAAGAAAGATTGCGTGGATGCGTCCGCATGTCGTTGACTCTCCAACACCTCAGCCACAGGCTCCGCCCACGCCCACCGGGACCACTCTGGCAGCAACACTCTGCCTTGAACCCGATCCAGCAACGCACTTACGCGCCCTGTTTTGGAGTCAAATTTGATCTCATGATGCCTGCTGCGCAAAAAATCCGAACCCGTTTGCAGTGCTTCGTCCCCCGCTTCCGCCACCAAGGGAACCTTGCACCAGGAACCCGCCGCCACAGTGCAGGGAGCCAGCGACATTTTCTCCCCCAGCCCCCAGATACTCCAGCCTCGCACTCTGATGAAACAACCAGGCCTGATTGTGGGATGCATTCCATTCCAGCCATTCTTTCGGCACCCGAGGCGTGACATGGATGGCGTGGTCCTGTGGGTTAAACAAAGCCACAGAAGAAAAGCCCCGCGACTCCACCGGATTTCCACTGACCCGTTCCATCTCATGACGCGCCGCCAGATCCGCCCAGGCAAAGCCATCTGCGGCCAATCCATATTTCTGATCGGAATGCAAACGACTGTGAAGAACATCCGGATACATAACCGAAAGATAGGGATTCCAGGTATGCTCATTCCACAAGGCCAGTTTTTCACGGGCTGCAGCAATGGCACGCCCCACCCTGGCACCCGCTCCCAGTAGGCGCGAGGCTCCACCACCCTCCTTAGATAAACGTTGCGCCAGACGTAGACGGCGTCGCCCCCTACGGGCCATGGCCATGTGAAAGGGCGTGGAGGCACAGCCGAAATTCCACCAATCCGTCCAGTCCCCCGCATGACAGGGCAACGGACCGGAACTCTCCGCCTTCAAGCGCGGCAGCAATTCCTCGCCCGTGATGAAACGGATGGGAGGCCCCGCCTTTTCCCGGTTCCAAGCCTCCACCAACGGAACAAGCTCCTCGTCCGGCGGATTGCAATCGCAGGGCTGGGTCATCGTGGCCGTCATCAAGGCAAAAGACCACGCATGATTCTGCTCCACCAGCTTTTGTCGATAGCTCTCCCAGCCCCGGACCATGGCCCCGACACTGCCTTCCATAAAATGAAAATCCCGGTTCATCGCTCCATAATGATCCGCGTTGTAAACGGGCAAGCATCGGCCATCCGGGCCTTGCCAGTGGAAAAAAACATCGCGCCCGAGCACCACCCTACCCTGCCCGCCCTCGTTGATTCCCGTGATCAACAATTCCACCCCCGCATCCAACAACACCTCCGTCACCGGCCAGGGCAGACCGTTGATGTCATGTTGAAACGCACAACGAATGGCCGCACCCGTGACCCGGCGCAAACGGGGCACCTCCTCCACCAACATCTCCAACTCGAGCCGATCCGCCAGCGGTGTTGTGTGAAAAGCCAGTGCTCCAATACTGAAACGTCCCTCCGCACAAAGTTGCCGCAGATCTTTTTCCAACTCCGGTTCCGGCTGCTCCTTCCACTCCTCCAACAGTGTGGTGACGGGTCGTGTCACCTCTGCCGTCCATTTACCTTGGGGGTTGCGGCGACACCAGTCCACAGCCTGACGCAGGTAATCCGTCTGCAAGGCATCCTCCACTCCGGGAGGGTGCATG
>JAAUTS010000223.1 GCA_012031345.1 Blastochloris sp.
GGGACGTATTCCGAGGAGGAGGCGGAGGGAAAAAACTTTTGGTGGAACAGATGAGTGGTCGGGTGCGGTTTATGGAGGAGATTCAAGTCATGCTGGATGAGGGGGCACGGATTTTTTTGGAGGTGGGACCGGGAGGATTGTTAGGTGGATTGGTGAGGTCGATTGTTGAGGAGGCGGCGGAGGAGTTGCAGGAGGAAGTGAGGGTATTGGTTTGTGAGCAGAAGGGCTGTGATGGTTGGACGCAATGGAACCGGGTGCTGGGGGAATTGGTGGCAGGGCAGGTGCAGGTTTTGGATGGTAAACGATTTGAGGGGCGGGCGGTAAAGTTGTTAAAACGTAAGACGCTGGAAAAAGGTCCGAGGATGAGCTGGTGGGTGGATGGTTCGGGTAGTTGGACGGGGGAACGTGAGCGTGTGGTGGAGGAGCAGAAAATAATTCAAGCGAAAGTGGAGGACAAGATGAGCGAGAAAAAAACGATGAGAGTGCAGAAGTCCGGAGAAGAGCCGCATCCGAGAGCCGGGGTGGAATCGGAGGCGTTGTTGCTGATGCGGGAGCACCGGATGTTGATGGAGAAGATGCTGGAGTCGCAAGAGCGGATCATGAGCCGATTGTTAGGTGGAACGGGAGTGGTGGAGAGAGAGCAGGTGAGGGAGGCCGGGGAGTTGAGGGGGAATGGAATCCGAAGGTGGAGGACGGGGAGGATGGCTGGGCTGTGGTGGAGGAAGAGGTGTTGGTGGAGTCTGGGTTGAATGAGGGGGCGAATTTGGTGAAGGAGAAGGCGGAGGTGTTGGTCGAAAACGTGGTAAAAGAGGAGGGGAGTCGGAAGGTGAGCCGGGAGGAGTTTGCGCGGGCATTGGTGGAGACGGTGAGCAAGAAGACGGGTTACCCGGAGGATGTTTTGGGATTAGATTTGGATTTGGAAGGGGATTTGGGGGTGGATTCGATCAAGAGGGTGGAGATTTTAGCGGGGATGCAGGGGTATATGCCGGAGGTGGGGATGAATCCCGAGGAGATGACGGAGGAGCAGAAGATGGAGGCGTTGACGATTTTGGATAAGCTGGCCTCCTTGAAGACCTTGCGGCAAATCATTGATTGGCAGGTGGAGAGAAGCGAGCCTGGGTTGAGTGGTGGGGGTCGAAGTGGAGCAGAGGCAGGAGCCTGAGAGTGTGGGGAGGGGCCGGAGTTGATAAAAAAAAGTCGTGTCCCGCGCTTTGTGATGAAGTTGCGGGAAACCTTTTCAGAGGGAGTGGGGGACGTGGAAGGGAAGGTTCAGCCGGGCAGGACGATACTGCTATTGGCGGATGATGCTGAGTCGGCGGCTGTGCTGAGAGGGGTTTGGGAACAGGCGGGAATTCGGGTGCAGGTCTTGCCCTATGGTGAGGACGCGGATTGGTATGGGCGCGTGTGGGGCAGCATCCTCAAGGTGGAAGGGATTGTCTTTTTAAGAACGGGTGAAGACGGGGAGGATGGAGACTTTTCGTTAAAGAGTTTATTTTATGTCTGCAAGGCGGTGGTGGCGGAAGCGGAGGGGCGGCAGAAGCCGAGGTTGGTTTTGTTGAGCCGCGAGGGAAGTCTGCGACCGAGTCAGGTGGCACCGATGCGGGGATTTTGAAGGCGTTGAGATCGGAGTGGGTGGATGGGGGGATACGCATGGTGGATTGTGGAGAGGAGCTGGACTGGGAGGAGTGCGGGCGGCTGTTGTTGAAGGAGTGGCCGGGGGAAGGTGCGGATTGGATGGAGGTGGTTTATCGAGGGGGTCGCCGCACGACCTGGCGACCGGAGAATGCCGAGGGTGGGCCTTGGAATGAGGGAGAGTCTAGGCGGCTGCCGCAGGGTGCGGTGATCGTAGCGACGGGAGGACTGAGAGGCATCACGGCGGAGGCGGCCTTGCGCCTGGCACGGAGTTATGATGGGAGGCTGCATCTTTTATCGCGAACGGTGTGGCAGGAGGGACGGGTGCCGAGGGAGTTGAAACATTTGAAGGATGCGGTGGAGCTGCGTCGTGGTTTGATCGAGTTGTGGCGGGGAATGGGGAGAACGGTGGAGCCGGGTATGATTGAGCGGGAGGTGCAGGAGATCGGAAAGCAGAGGGAGATCCGGGAGAGTATGGATCGGCTGGAAAAGGCGGGAGTGAAGTATTGTTGTCATCAAGTGGATGTGAGGGATGAGAAGGCGATGAAGCGGGTGTTGGCGGAAATTTATGCACAGGAGGGACGGATCGATGTGGTGTTGCACGGAGCGGGTGTGATTGAGGATAAGTTGTTAGGCAACAAGACGGAAGAGGTGTTTGACCGGGTGTATGAGACCAAAGTGAAGGGGGCGCGGTGGCTGGAAGAGAATCTGCGCTGGGCGGAGCTGAACTGTGTGGTGCTGTTTTCTTCGGTATCGGCCTATGTGGGGAATCGTGGACAGACGGATTATGCGGCGGCGAATGCGTGTTTGAATGCGTTGGGGGGCGGAGTGGCGCGAGAAATACGGGGTTCGGGTGTTGTCGCTGGTCTGGAGTGGCTGGGAGGGGGAGGTGGGCGGAGCGGGGATGGTGACGGAGACGGTGGAGAAGAGATTGAGGGTTTTGGGGGTGGAGATGATCGGTCGTGATGCGGGGTATGAGGCATTCATGCGAGAGGTGGAGCAGGGACCGGAGGCCGGGGTGGAGGTTTTGTTAGGGGGTGGTCGTTGGGAGCTGTTTTTGAAGTCGGGTCTGGGTTCCGCGCTGGGGACGGGAAGTGGCGTGGGGGTGTTGTCATGAAGGGCCTGGAGCCGGTGGCGGTGGTGGGAATGGGGGACATTTTGCGGGGGCCCCTGATGTGAGAAGTTTTTGGAACAACATTCTCAATCGCGTGGATGCGGTGAAGGAGGTGGGGGAAGATCGCTGGGATAAGAGCCTGTTTTATCAAGCGGGGACGCGGGAGCCGGGGAAGGTATTTTGTAAATATGGGGGATATTTACCGGGGAAGATTCCTTTTTATCCGACGGAGCATGGGATCATGCCGCTGGCTTTGGTGGGGGCGGAGCCGGATCAGTTTGTGATTTTGCAATCGGCAGTGGAGGCTTTTCAAACGGCGGGGATGGATTGGCGAAAACTGGATGGGAGACGGGTGGGTGTGGTGATCGGGAAAGGTGGCTATGCAGGGCCAGGGCATGTGAATTACAGCCAGGCCTGTTTCAGTGTGCAACACACTCTGAGAGTGATGCGACGTTTGTTGAGTGGGTTGCCGGAGTGGTTGTTTGAGGAAATGGAGGAGCAATTAAATGCACAACTGAGTCCGCTCACTTCAGAGACGGCCACAACGAATGTGCCGAATTTGGTAGCGGCGCGACTGGCGAACCGGATGGGCTTTATGGGGCCGAATTACACGATCGACGGGGCCTGTGCCTCGGGGTTGATCGCGCTGGATCATGCGGTGCAGGATTTGCAACTGGGCAAGTATGATCTGGGCGTGGTGGGAGGGTCGCATTTGGGCAATGATGTTTTTTTCATCAAGATGTTTGAAATGATCGAGGCGGTATCGCAGGGATCGAAGATCCGGCCTTTTGACCGCAGGGCGGATGGAACGTTGCCGGGAGAAGGTGCGGGGGTGGTTTTGTTGAAGCGGTTGGAGGATGCGCGGAGGGAGGGGGACCGGATTTTGCGGTGGTGCGCGGGGTGGGAACAGCGAGTGATGGGCGGGGGACGGGGGTATTGACGC
>JAAUTS010000224.1 GCA_012031345.1 Blastochloris sp.
ATCCACTCCAGCTTCGCCTCCACCAGCGGATGATCCGGCACCGCAAACGGTAAGCGTGTCACAATCACATTGCTCAAGGCCTCACCGGGAATATCCACCCCCTGCCAAAAGCTGTCCGTCCCAAACAACACCGCGCCCTCCCCCGACTTGAACGACTCCACCAACAGCCGCCGCGACATCCCCGTCCCCTGCACCAACAACGTCATCCCCTCCTGCTCATACCAACCCTTCATCTGCCCCGCCACCCGGTGCATCAAGGCATAACTCGTGAACAAAACCAAAGCCCGCCCCCGCGTCTGCCCGGTAAAATAGCGTAACCACCGCTCCAAACTCCTCTCATACTCCGGCTCCTTCGGATCCGGCATCTTCTTGGGCAAAAACACCTTCATCTGATTCGGATAATCAAACGGCGAGTCCAGTTGCAGGCTCTCCGCCTCCTCCGCCCCCACCCGTTGCTGAAAATAACCCAGCCCCTGATTCACCGACAACGTCGCACTCGTCAGCGTGGCCGAGTGGTTCGGACGAAACAAATACTGCCGCAACACCTCCGCCAAATCCACTGGTGCCGCCTGCAAGCTCAGACTCCCCCGATCCCGCCCCGTCCTCTCCACCCAATACACATAATCCTCCCGCTCCTGCGCCAAAAACGTCTTCAAATCATCCCGGAACCCCACCAAACGCCGACACATATCCCGCAACTCCAACTGCTGCGCCTCATCCTCCAAGCCATCCAAAGCCTCCAACAAAGCCTGCCGCAAATTCATCAACGGCAAGGTCAACGTGTCCGCCGTCAACTCCGGCTTCCGCACCCGATACTCCCCACCCTGCCGAAACTGACAAGCCGCCTCCACCTTGGCAAAAACTCATCCGCTGCCTCATACACATCCAACACCTTCAACTGCGCCCCCGCATCCCGGATCAAGGCCAGCAACCCCTTGTGCGTGCTCGGGTGAAACAACTTCTGCAACTGATACCGCAACGCCCCCGACGACACCGACAACCCCACATGCCGCGCCGCCGTCAGCTCCAAATTGTGCGCCTCATCGAAAATCACAAAATCGTTCGGAAACAAATACCCCTCCTCCGCCGTCGTCTCCTCATCCAGCCCCCCCAGGCATGTGAAAAACAACGTATGATTCATGATGACCAAATCCGCCTCAATCAACCGCTTCCGCGCCTGTTGATAAAACACTTCACATTCCCCCCACAAGTCTTCGACGTGCAAACATGCGGCTCACTGCACACCTGACTCCACACCTTCCGATCCGGCTCCGCATCGAAATCGCTCAAGGTCCCATCCGTCGTCTTCTGCATCCATTGCCAAATCCTTTGCAACTCCGCCTGCTCGCTGCTCACAAACAACTCCCCCGCATGAGCCATCGCTTTCCCCAGTCGATGCGGACACACGTAATTCTGCCGTCCCTTTAACAACGCCGTCTTGAACTCAAAAGGCAGCAACTTCTCCGCCAGCGGAATGTCCTTGTGAAACAACTGCTCCTGCAAATGAATCGTGTGCGTCGAGACCAGCGCCTTCCTCCCCTGCTCATGCGCATGGAGAATCGCGGGCAACAAATAAGCCAGACTCTTCCCCACCCCCGTGCCCGCCTCCACCACCAAATGCCGCCTCCCCTCCAAAGCCCGGGCACCCCCGCCGCCATCTCCTGTTGCTGCGGACGATACTCAAAATTCCGGGCCTTCGACAACACCCCACCCGGCCCAAACATCTCCCGCACCCGCGACTCCAAACTCTCTCCCATTTGACCAATCGGCAAAATCATCTCGCCCCCACACTAGCCCAGCCCCGTCGGAAGAAAACACTTTAACAGCACCCCCCTCCTGTCCCAGTCTTCCCCCTTGGAATTAGAAATCCAAAAATGTAAATTTCCCCACCCCATGACTCCACGCCAACGCTTCCTCCAAGCCCTCGCCTGCCAACCCCTCGACCGTCCTCCCGTCTGGCTCATGCGCCAAGCCGGACGCTACCTCCCCGAATACCGCGCCCTTAAAGAAAACATTCCTTCCTCGAAATGGTCCGCAACCCCGAGCTCGCCACCGAAGTCACCCTCCAACCTCTGCGCCGCTTCCCCCTCGATGCCGCCATCATCTTCTCCGACATCCTCGTCATCCCCGAAGCCCTCGGCCAACCCTACCGCTTCAAAGAACAGGGCGGCATCGAAATGGAATACGCCCTGCGCGAACACAGCCAACTCTCCCGGCTCAGTGCCAAAAACATTCACCAACGCCTCGACTACGTCTCCCGCGCCCTCCAACGCACCCGCCAGGAAATGGGACCCGATCACGCCCTCCTCGGCTTTTGCGGCAGCCCTGGACCCTCGCCACCTACATGACCGAAGGTGGCAGCCCCGCAGACTCCCCCCTTCTCCTTCAGCTCTACCAACACGATCGCCCCTTCTTCCTGGAACTCCTCCAGCTCATCACCCAGGCCTGCACCGATTACCTTAAAATGCAAATCGACGCCGGAGCCGATGCCGTCCAACTCTTCGACTCCTGGGCCTCTCTCGCTCCCGACCCCCTCTATCACGAACTCTCCCTGCGCTGGATCGAGCAAATCATTGCCGCCCTGCCCCCCCGCTTCCCCGTCATCCTCTTCCCGAAAGGAAAAGCCCACCTCACCGAGGAACTCCTCCGCAGTGGTGCTCAAGTCCTCAGTTTTGACTGGACCGTGGACCTCGCCCGCACTCGCGCCCAGCTCCCCGCCTCCATCTGCGTCCAAGGTAATCTCGATCCCCTCATCCTCACCCGCTCCCCGGAAGAAACCCACCAGGCCACCCTCGATCTGCTCCACTCCATGCGCGGACAACCCGGTCACATCTTCAATCTCGGACACGGCCTCACCCCCCAGGCCAAGGTCGAAAATGTCCAAACCCTCATCCAAACTGTCGTCAACTTCTCATGACAGAATCCCTAACACCTGCCACTCACCCCAAAATCGCCATCCTCGGCGCGGGCATCACCGGACTCAGTGCCGCTTGGTTCCTCCAAAAACTGGGGCATCAACCCGTCCTCTTCGAATCCGCCTCCCGCCCCGGCGGCGTCATCCACACCGGCCAGGAACAGGGCTTTGTTTTTGAACATGGCCCCAATTCCCTCCTCCTCAAAGGCTCCGCCTTGGCCGAACTCCTCCAGGACCTTGACCTCGAATCCCAGATCATCGAGGCCAACCCCGCCGCCAATCTGCGCTTCATCGTCCGCGCAGGTAAAATCCAAGCCCTGCCCCTCTCTCCCCTGGACGCCCTCACCAACCCCTTCCTCAGCTTCCCCGCCAAACTCCGCCTCCTCCTCGAACCTTTCCAACCCAAATCCAGCCTGCCCGACGAACCCCTCTCCAGCTCATCCGCCGTCGCTCGGCCAAGCAATCTCTCGACTTCCTCATCAACCCCTTTGTCTCCGGTGTTTACGCTGGCACCCCGAAAACCCTCTCCACCCGCCACGCCTTCCCCTTCCTCTGGAACCTCGAACAACAACACGGCTCCCTGCTCAAAGGCCTCCTCTGCCGCCCCAAAACTCCCGGCCCCAAAATCCGGCGACGCCTCATCTCCTTCCCCCACGGCCTCCAAACCCTCACCGACACCCTGGCCCTGCGCTGCCAGGACCGCCTCCGCCTCAACACCCCCGTTCAAAGCATCGAACAAAAAAACTCCCT
>JAAUTS010000059.1 GCA_012031345.1 Blastochloris sp.
CGCAGCACCTTCCTCACATCCACACTGCGGGCCTGAGCTTTGGAAATATCCACCACGCGCGGATCCGTGAAGGCCTGAAAAAACATTGCCTAATCGGTTGGCCAAAAGCAGAGCCAGATGCAAGGCCATGCTGGTCGCCAGCGGATTGTTGTCCAAAACCAGATTCTCCAGTTGACGCCGAGTCACCTCCAAGGTCTTCACCTGCGTCACCGCCCGAGCCTGGGCGGAACGTTTTTTCCCCGTCAACAACGCCATCTCTCCCAACAATTCCCCCTTCTTCAAAGTCGCCAAGGGCAGCTCAATTTTCCCCTTGAAAACACGCAGCACCTGCACCCGTCCCGAAACAATAAAATACAAAGTCTGGGCTGCTGAATTTTGTTTGAAAATCAAACTCCCCCGCTCAAAAACCCGGAAACGACACTCCGGAAAAACGCTGAGCATGGTTTTCTCTGTCAATGCCGGAAGCGGAATCGTCTTCATGCCACGATCAAGCCACGGCCCAATCACAGGCGTCAACGCAAAAGAATCAATCCGTCCATCGAGGACGAAGATAGGAATATGCAGCCTACAGGGTTCGAACCTGTGGCCCCCACCGTGTCAAGGTGATGCTCTACCACTGAGCTAAGGCTGCAAATGTTTCCTGCTAAAAGAGATACAAAGCGAGCAAAATTGCGAAATGTGAACGGGCGTTCACATTTTTCACAATGCCACTGGTAGTAGTCTTTTTCGCCGTAGAAGGAAGAAATAGTCCGCTTTTTTAGGAACTGGTCAAGGGCAAAAAAATACGAATAAATTGCCCTAAGACCCAAAAAGAGACTCAAGAAAAGTTTGGTAAAGCGGGAATAGTAGGAGTTCATGCAGCGGCCACCAATGAAGGGTTCTCCAAACGCTTTCTCAGGAAATCCGTATGTAACGGATGTCTATCAGATGAAAATGTCGTAAGGATAAGTGCCATCTCATCCTTTAACCGATTGGTCTCTTGCGATAGATCGACCATCATAGAAAGTGCCATCTGCACCAAAGTGAAGGCCAGGACATATGAATAATTTGAATTGTCCTTATCAAATAACGACAGGCCCTGCCCAGTTGAATCTACTTTTCTAAAAGATTCGTCGTAATTTAGCTGATGCATATCATCCATCACCCAAAATTTTAAGTTGTAATGCAAACCATGTCTTTGTCTGGTCAGTTCAGATATATCGGTTTGGGCGAAGAAATTTTTCCAGGCATCAGGCCAAAGATCACACCGACTCACTCTCAAAAGCCGCTGAAAAATCATCCACATTTGGCGATGGTCCAGTAAAACTCCCACCGAAGAAAAAACTGCATTTTCCTCAAAAGCACCTAGCGCTTTGACTTTATCCGGCTTCATCCCTCGGGTATCCCTAGTTAAGTTTACAGCAATCGAATAACTATTGAATTCACCGACCGCAACCCTAGGAATCCCATAATCGAACGAGCCGAAAAGTATGAACACTGATAAGCTTCAGATAGCGACCAAGTGGGCAAACCGGCGTCAATGTGAGTTTCTGACGCACCCAAAACATGTAAGGCTTTATGCAGCCAATAAATTGCTTCACGCAATGTTATTTCTGGAGCCTCTGTCCTAGCAAGCTCAACGCTGTTGAATGCGTTTTTTGGGTATTGATTGTTAAAAAGAGTGTTATTGATTTCGAGATACTCTGATAACGAAAGGCTGGGGGCACTTCCTGGAGGGTCTATCAATGGCACGAATTCGACCCATGCATCTCGAATAGCATCCCAGCGCCTTTGAAGGAAAGATTCCTCAAAAGCATTCCAAGCTCTATCGTAATCTGTTCTTGGCGGCATTTTAGACTTTCAACGTGCCTTGCTGCTCGTCTTCAGGATCTATAGTCGCCCGCAGTTCATCCATGAGTTCTTTGCCGGCTTGAAGTTCAGCGCCACTTCCGCTCCCAATCTTTTTCCATTCAGAGAAATCAAAATGTGAAATGGCTTTCAAAGTTTTCGCCACGTCAGAACGCGTAAATGAGTTTGTCGTCCTCTTCAACGTCATGTCATGAACAAGAACAAAGGTATTGAGAAGACCACCAAAGCCCACAGTTTTTGAAGAATACACTGTCAGCATCCTCATAATACTTTGGAAAAACATCACTCAAGGCACGGAAATAGTTTTCAAGCACAGACCGTTGTTCTAATTCGGTCCGGGCCCTCAAAACGCCGGTGCCTCGATGGACCAAAGGAGCAACCTTTCGAACAAAGTTCACCAAAGATATTTGCCCTTTGGCCGGTGATTGCAGCGAAACAATTTTATTATAAAACGGACTTGTTTCATCTATCTTGCTTTCGTTGGCAATATCGACTGCCCTTTCTTTGGCCAATTCGGCCTCGTTTTTCTTGAAGTTCTTTAAATCGGGCAGCAAATCCAAATACAAGGATGCCGGAACTTTTTTAGCTTCCCTATTGATGGTGATAAACTGTGCGATTTGATCTTCCTGACTGAGCCCTATAAATGCGGTTACCGCCACGTCAATATCGTCAGCAGCTTCAGAGGCTCCATTTAAACGGTGCTGACCATCGATTACCCAGCCAGCATCCGCGCAATCTTCAATTTCAATGAATTTGCCGTCACTGGATATTTTCGCATGGTCAAAAGCAACGACTATGTTGGTTGGAATTGCGTTGCCCGCATCAATAAACTTTGAGATGGAAGCGCTCCGATTAGGAGTCAGAGATCTTTGATATCCCTTTTTCTTATCTTCTTCTCTTCGATTATATTTTACCAACTCGAAAAGTTTTTTTGCCGGAATGGCAAAAATCACGATCTTGTATTTGGCCTGCTTAAGATGAATGCACGGGTATTTGTTTTTCATAGGACGGATGGTTTCTCCATTTCGACGGAACCGTAGTTAAAGGAGTGTTTGCGGGAGGCTGATAAATAGGTTTATCGTCTTTTCTATATGTTAGAATTCCATCGAGTGCAGCTAAAACACGCTTTTTAGCAATACTATAATATTTACTATCAAGTTCAGACCCTACAAATTTTCGTTTATTTAATGCAGCGGCGGCGGCTGTCGAACCCGATCCGACATAAGGATCCAAAACAAGGTCTCCAGGATTGGTGAAAGCTTTGATAACCCGTTCCGCGAGAGCTACAGGAAACTGACAAGGGTGCTCGGTTTTTTCAACGTGGTTTGCCTTTACGTTAGGAATTTCCCAAACGTCTGAAGGATTTTTACCTAAAGGGTTGCCACTAAACTCCCCTTTTTTATCTCCCTTGTAGTGCTTCTTACCCGGATATTTCTGTGCCGTCCTGATATCATCTAGATTGAAGTTCTTCGTGGCACCCTTAGTAAACCAGAGCAAAGTTTCATGCCTGCCACTGAAACGGTCAACTCCATGGAGACCATGGCCAAAGGTCCAGATTATACGGTTCCGTAAATGGATATCCTTATACTGACTAAGAATTTGGTAAATTATGAAGTCCAAGGGCTTAATAACACCGTTTTTTATGTGGTATCCAACTTGCCAACAAATACTTCCCCCAGGTTTTGTTACCCTTACGATCTCGGGAAGAATCAATTGATGGTCTTTTTCAAAATCATCGGCCTCAGTTTTATCCTCATATTTTTTCCCAATGCAATACGGAGGAGAGGTTAAAACGAGATCTACAGACTCGTCGGGAAGGCGGGCAATCAGCTTTTTGCAGTCGCCTTCGTATAAAGTGAAATCACGATCTTTAGCCCAAGTCTTGTAAACTTTCATACATCCATTTCCCGAGCGTGCGCACTCGGTAAGCACAGTTGTAGATCCTTTGAAATTTGTTTCAAGCTATAACTGGATGTATCCCCTTTATCATTAATCGGATACACGGCGTCAGGGGCATTTTCACTTTTTCGGGGAATTTGAATTAAAAACATCTTATCCAAATCATTAAACAAGGCCGGAAATCCGTTGAAAATCGGGAAAAATGTGAACGAAAAGTGTGAACCGAAAGAGGAGGCCCCCACCGTGTCAAGGTGATGCTCTACCACTGAGCTAAGGCTGCTTGAGAGCCAAAGATCAAACCACATGCCCGCTCCTTTGGCAACAAGAGAGTCAACAAAGCTCCCGCTTCATCCACTTACTCCTTTACAAATTCCAGCCCGCCTTTCACTCTTTTCCCCCCATGAATAAAGCCAAGGTTCTCCGACTCGGCCTCCCCAAAGGCAGTCTCCAGGATGCCACTCTGGAGCTTTTCAAAAGAGCCGGCTTCCACATCACCCTCTCCAGCCGCTCCTACAAACCCTCCATCGACGATCCCGAACTGGAAGTTCGCCTGCTCCGTGCCCAGGAAATTGCCCGCTATGTGGAGGAAGGCTTCCTGGACTTCGGCATCACCGGCAAGGATTGGGTGGCAGAAAATCGTTCCAAGGTTCAAGTCATTCAAAACCTCTCCTTCAGCAAGGCCACCAAAGCCCCGGCCCGCTGGGTTCTCGTCGTGCCGGACGACTCCAAAATCACCAAACCCGAACATCTCCAAGGCAAACGCATCGCCACCGAGGCGGTCAACATCACCCGGGACTATCTGAAAAAACTCAAAATCAAGGCCCATGTCGAGTTCTCCTGGGGTGCCACCGAAGTCAAAGTTCCCGAACTGGTCGATGCCATCGTGGACATCACCGAAACAGGCTCCTCCCTCCGCGCCAACAACCTGCGGATCGTGGACACCCTGATGGAATCCTATCCCCAGCTCATCGCCAACAAAACCATCTATCAAAACAAGCTCAGCCGCAGAAAAATCGATACCCTGGCCCTTTTACTCCAAGCCGCCCTCAACGCCCGCGATAAAGTCGGACTGAAGATGAACGTGCCCAGCCGCCACCTGCCCAAACTCCTGGCGGAACTCCCCTCTCTGCGTCGCCCCACCGTCTCGCCTCTGGCGGATGGCAGTTGGGTGGCCATAGAAACCATCATCGATGAGGTCGTCGTCCGCGAAATCATTCCCCAGCTCAAAGATCTGGGCGCGGAAGGAATCATCGAATATCCGCTGAATAAAGTTGTCTATTAACAAAATTCCGCTGTAATCAATCGCTTCACTTATGGGTTCGATCAAGAAAAAGAGAAAAGAAAAAATTGCCAAGCACAAACGCCGCAAACGTCGTCGTCTGAACCGACACAAGAAGCGTTTGCGCTATAAGTCTTAAGGACTTAAGCTTTCAGGGTGCAAGACCCCAACCCAGCCTCCGTCTCCCATTACTGGAAGTTCGTTTGCTGCGTCGGTCTTGCCTTTCCCTGCCTGCTTCTGCCCATAGACCATCACGCGCAGGGAAATCCTCCCCCGGATGCCATCACTGGCTTACCGTCCTCTGCCTTATCCGGCAAAGCTGCGGTCCCGGCAGACGGCAGCCCCCTTCACCCTCAACGTTCTGAGGAAAGGTTGTCCCGTGCCCATGCCACCGCCGCCTACACGGAAGGCATGCGTCTGTTGGGTCTGGAACTTCCCGAACAAGCCCTGCTCTACTTCCAGAAAGCTCTTTCCCATGAACAAGGCTACACCGCCACCGTTCCCCAGTTCGCTCTGACTCTGCTCAAACTCGACCGCAAAGAGCAGGCCACCGCCTTTCTGCTCAAACAAATCGAAATCCACCCCGCCGAACCCAAACTTCACTCCCCTGCTGGCCTACTGCCTCATGGATCCAAAAAACAAAACCAAAACCCAACAGGCTCTCACCCACGCCCGCACCGCTCTTCAACTCGACCCCACCCAGATCGCTAACTACCGCATCCTGGCCCAAGGCCTGGAGCTGGATCATCAAAAGGAAAAAATCCAGCAGCTCCTCTCCCAAGCCCGCGAAACTCCCAGCGACGAAGCAGGCTTCCACCTCCGCATGGCCGAACTTTGGTCCCGCATCCTGCGTGAATCCGGTTCCCAACCCTCCAGCATCGGCACCCAAATTCTTCCCTTCTACGAAAAAGCCTATCAAGCCGACAAATCCAGTCCCGAAACCGCCTTCCTCCTCGGCCAGGCTCACTTTGAACTCGGCAACTACACCCAGGCTCTTGAATTTTACGAAATCACCCTCAAACGCAACCGCAAACTCCCCGGCCTGCGCGAACGTCTGGCCCTCTGTTACATGTCTTCAGGTCGGGAATCCGACGCCATCCACACCCTCGAAACCCTCGTCCACGACTTTCCCGACCGCAACATGCTTTACGCCACCATTGCCGAACTCTACGAACGCGCCGGGAAATGGCAGGAAGCGGAACACTACTACGCCCGCTACCTCCAGCCCCAATCCGCCAATGCCCATGATTATCTCCGTCTGGCTCAAGCCCGTCTCATGCTGAACCGACCCCAGGACGCCCTCGACACCCTGCAACAAGCCGAGCAGGAGTTCCCCGCTTTCCCCCAAATCCTTCTCTACAAATCCCACGCCCTGCGCTCACTCAAACGTTACCCCGAAGCCCTGACCCAATTGGTCCGGATGGAACACCTGGCCCAGGGCGACTCCCACACCTTGGATGCCTCATTTTATTTTCAATACGGAGCTACCTTGAACGAGGCAGGCCAGACGGTGGCAGCGGAAAAATGTTGCGCCGCTCCATTCAACTCAATCCCAAACATCATCAAGCCCTCAATTCTCTCGCTTATCTCTGGGCCAACGAAAACCGCAACCTTGCCGAAGCAGAAAAACTTTTAACCCGGGCCCTGGAACTCAGTCCTAACAATCCAGGCTACCAGGACACTCTCGCCTGGATTTACCACCAAAAAGGTCGTTATCAGGAAGCCCACGCTCTCCTCCTCCTGGCTTTGGAAAAACTGCCCCTCAACCCGGAGATCCTCGAACACCTCGGTCAGGTCCAGCTCCGACTCGGACGACAGGAAGATGCCCTGAAAAGCTGGACCTTGGCCCTCCCCAACAGTAGTCGCCCCAAGGAACTCCAAGCCCTCATTGACGATGTCAGCAAAGGCCGACTCGCCACTCTTCAGACTGAATCCAAATCCGAAAACTGAAGACAACCGCTCATCTTTTACAAAAATGAAGATCGCTCACGCAATCCGTTGAAACGGGCCTTGAGCATGAAGTTCAACCCATGCCGTGGCTCAATCTTCCTTCACCCTCAAGCCTCCGACATTCCCGCTTCGGTCCGTGGCCCGGAAATACAGAACCTTCCCTTCCATTCTGGGAACCCGAAACTTTTCCTGACTCGAATCCAGAATGCCATCCATCGGTGGTATCAATCTGAAATTCAATCCATCACTTGAAAATTCCACCTTGTCCAACAAAGAGGTGGCGTCCCTCACCTCAATCTCCACCCATTCCCGCGTCAGACGGGTCCGGCTCAACTCCGGTGCCGTGTTGTCGATCACCCAGGCAGAACTGATTTTTTCCGTCGTCAACGATTTCTCAGAAGAATTGTCAGTCGCATCATTCGCCTGCACCCGCAAATAATAAACCCCATCCGGCCAGCCCGTGCTGTCCCAGGAAAAAATCGGACGCGGTAATTCCTTTGCCAAAACATCCCAGGATTTCGCCCCCTCTTTTGAATCTCAACTTGAAACGACAAATCATCCTTGTTCGCGTCGCTGGCCTGCCAGACCGCCGTTCGGAACCCCGGCCTCGACACAGGTTGCAGACGTTCCTGGGGCGTCGGAGACGGCATCGGGGTCTTGATCAATTGGTCCACCGTCTGAGCCTGGGGCGGCGGCGACGGCTGGGATAACAACTCATAAGCCAAACCCGGCTCCAACACCGTGATGGAATTGATCTGCGGAGCTTGATTTTGTGGCAAATAAAACCACTCCACCCTCTCCACCCAACCACTCTTCAAAGCGATTTCCCACTGGAGAAACCGGGCCGGAGGACTGGCCACCAGGCTGCCGTCCAAATACTGCCAGGGATGCCAGGATTTGTCAGGGTCCGTCGTGTTGCCCGACCTGGTCCTGACCGTCCATTTCCCCTCACCCTCTACCCGGAAGTTTCCCCACTCACTGAAAAGTTGTGTGTCCAATGCCTTGGATTGATAAATCGTGAGCTTGCCCGGCAAAAGGGATCCTCTGCCCTCCACCTTGAAAACCTGACCCAAATTACTTGTCACGGCCAGTAGCGACTCCTGAGAACCCGTCGCCAGCAAAACCGTCACATCTGCCGCCTCCAACTTACCCCGCTTCCGGATCTTCCCCTCCTGAGAATACTGGTAAAGCGTGCCCTTGTTGGCCGTGCCGATCCACACATCCGTCCCCACCCCCAAAAGACTCAGAATGGGTTGCGGACAACTCCAAACCGCCTCAGGATAAAAGTTGGCGGAAACTTTATACAATACCGAGGCATCCCCCTTGATGCTGGGACGGTTCACCACCGCCGACTTGGGTGCCACCGCCGCTCCCGGCGCGACCTCCTCTGTTGCAAAGGAATTCGAAGGCTGCGGACTGGCGGTTTTTTTATCCGGACTGGGCTTGGGTGGTTCAGCCGCCTTGTTGGGCAACGTCTTCTTGCCTATGGCCGAAACAAAAATCGTCCCGTCCTCTCTCAACGCGATGGCCGAGATCTCTTCTTTATCGGAGTCAAGCAGCACCACGGCTTTGCCCTTTTCCGTAATACGATACAGGTAGCCGTTCTCTGCCGAACCTGCCAACAAGGCGCCCTCCGCATCCAGAGCCAGCACCTTGATGTTGCTCTCATCACTGTCGTAATAAACCTCACCTTTCCCCTTGCCCGTCACCCGAAAAATTTTCCCGCCGGTCCCGTGGCCACATACAGCACCCCCTTCTTATCCATCAGCATCGACCAAATAAACTCCTCCTTGGGATTAAAATACTCCTCCACCTTCCCCGCCGCATCCACTAGGAACACCTTCCCATGCG
This sequence comes from Blastochloris sp., assembly GCA_012031345.1. Taxonomy (GTDB): domain Bacteria; phylum Verrucomicrobiota; class Verrucomicrobiia; order Methylacidiphilales; family JAAUTS01; genus JAAUTS01. The sequence goes on from JAAUTS010000059.1 coordinate 8,828, forward strand.
GGGAAGACGCCACAAAGAAGCTTCCCTTCGTTCCAGCCGCCACCGCATAAACATCACTTTCGATGAAGGCACTCACCCTTTCCACCTTGCCCGACTTGCGCACCCGGAACAATTCACCCTGCGGTCCCGTCCCCACCAAAATGTTCCCGCTGGACCCATCCAGCGCCGCCGACCAAATGTTCAAATCCTTCAAATCCGCCACCAACTCCAAATCCGGCCCCGGACTCAACCTGCCCGGCTCATCAATCGAAACCGTGGCCTCAGCCCCTTCTAAAAACTCCTCTGTCGTGTCCACCACCACCCTCACCGCCTGAGCCCCCTCCAGCTCAACCCAACTCAAAATTTAGACACGCCAAAAACCAGGCGGCCTGAACTCGTCCCAACCCAAATTTTCCATGACTTTTCTTCATTTGATCTCCAATCGGATTTCTTCTCCACCACGGACCACTCCATTCAAACGGATCTCCTGTTGTGTCCAAACGCGCTGGCCCACCACATCGGCAACACCCACCTGCTCATTTTGCCGGGTGACTTGGCCAATCGAATAAGGCAGACCCAGTTGCACCCGGTTCCGACTCACCACTCCGGATTGCTGGGTCACCACCTGGACATACAATTGGTTGGCCGAAAAAAACTCCTGGTGTGATTGAATAAACTGCGCCGGACTGGTCGCCCCCGCCACGTTGCGGAGTCGTCGCGATTGCTGTTGTAACGCATTCCCGCTCATGGCCCGGAGCTGAAAGTTGCCCCGCTTCAACTCCTCCGGCAACTTCAGTTCACACTCCTCCAGGCGTGTCTCGCCTCTCCCATTTTTCAAGCGAATCAAAGCCTTGACCGTCTGTCCCGGCTTCAACTCCGCTTCTCTCACCTGCACTGTCTCCACCTCCCACTGACTCGCCCGCTCAAAACTCTCCACCTTCAAATCAAACGACTCCACTTCAATCTGTTTGGGAAACTGCTCGTAAAGTTGGGCCACTGGCATCATCTGCATCAACACTTCAAAAAAACGCTCCTCAAATCCACCCGACAGCACCGAAGAAATCTTCATCGGAGGCAGACCCTTGAAGCGAAGCTCCCCCTCCAGCCGAAAGGTCGCCTCCAACGACATGTCCTGCGCGTCCATCAGGGATCGCATCATGAGCAACACCATGATGCGCGGTGCCAACCACTCCTCCTTCACAAAACTTCCCTTCCACTCCGGTCGCTTCTCATCCTCATGTCTCCGCGTCACATGATAGGCCGCCTGCTGCGGAATCGGCCCCAACTCCCCCGCAATGCACGAAAGCCGATCCTGCCATAAGGTGCCCACCGCCGTCCCAATGTTCGCAATCTTGTGCGGCATGTAGTAGCTCGGCATCGTAGTGATGATTTCCGCCCCCGCCAAAGGCAGTTCGGTGGATCCCACACCTAACATGGGATGACCGAAGGCCGTGATTTTATTTCCATCCACCGTTGTCGCTGTGCCCGTGCCTCCCATCCGGATGTCTCCATCCACCAAAAGCACAGAAAGGGGCGAACCCGGTCGAATCTCCGAAGCCGCAATCGCTTTACCCTGCCCCGGACCGGAAGCCATCACAGGGACCGCACCCGACAAGCCACGGAAAACCTTGTTCAAAATCTCTCCCGCCTGATCCGACCAGCCGCTCACACTCAACGGCACCCCCAGCCATTCCCCCATCTGATTGGAACCCGGCGCAGGCACAGGAAGAAACTCCGGACTCATCTCCCCGCCGGCAGATGTTTTCACCCGGAAAAATGGAATCGCCCCCTGCCTCTCCTCCTTCTTGCCTCGGCCCCTCCGCTGCACGTCCAGAATATCGGCAATCGGCGTAAACCCACAGTGCCCATCCTTTTCAAACAACATGAGACGACGTGACAAAGCTCCCACCAACTTACCCTCAATATACAACGGGCTGCCGCTCATCCCATGCACCGCACCCGTCAGACGGGTTTTCTCATCCACCAACTTGCCGATAATCATGTCCCGCCCCGGTCCAAACGCATCCTTCTGCACACCTAACAATTCTGTCTCCAGAACGATGATTTCCGTCCCCTGCATCACCGTATGCGTCTGTCCGCGCATCCCCGGCCGGATTTGATCCGCCGGAAAAAGCGCCAACGGCGCGGCCCACAAAGACGAAGCCAGACCCAGCAACCAGACCGGGAGCAACACAAGTTTTTTTAAGTCAGCCAACATCAAAGTGCCTTTCTCAGTGCCTCTGCCGTGATTTCCAACTCCCTCGACCCATGGGCCAGTGAGAGAAAACAGGTCTCAAACTGGGACGGCGGCACATAGACCTGATTCTCTAACATTGCATGAAAATAACTGCGGAACGCGGACAAATCTGCTGTTTTGACATCCTCCAAATTCCGAATCTTTTGCCCGGTAAAATAGAGACAGAACATCGAACCCACCCGGTCAAAAGTCCAGGGCCGTCCACTTGACGCGAGTGCTCCACGAAACACTTCCTCCAGCTCCCGCCCGATTTTCTCCAACCGCTCAAACCCGTTTTGTTGGAACAACACCTCCAGTTGCGCGCAACCCGCCGCCATGGCCAGAGGTTCCCGGAAAGGGTGCCGGCCTGATACACCGGACCCAGCGGTGCCAAAACATCCATGATCTCGGCCCGACCACCAAAAGCCCCCACAGGCAAGCCTCCCCCGATCACCTTGCCAAAAGCGCTCAAATCCGGGCGAATCCCCAGAATCTCCTGCGCCCCTCCCTTAGCCAGTCGAAAGCCAGTCATCACCTCATCAAAAATCAAAACCGCCCCGTATTCCTGCGTCAATTTTCTTAACAAAGCCAGAAACTCCGGGTCCGGCAAAATCAATCCCGCATTGGCTGGAATCGGCTCCAAAATCACGCAAGCCACACTCTCCCCCATCTCCGTCATCACCCGGCTGAACGCCTCCCCGTCATTAAAGGGCAGGCAAATCGTGTCCGCCGCCACAGCCTCCGGGATCCCTGCACTGTCCGGACAACCCAAGGTCAAGGCCCCCGAGCCCGCTTTCACTAACAACGCATCCACATGACCGTGATAACAACCCTCAAACTTGATGATGCGGTTCCTCTTCGTATAACCCCGCGCCAATCGTATGGCAGACATCGTCGCCTCGGTCCCGCTGTTGCACATCCGCACTTTCTCCACGGAAGGGACCGCCTGACATATCCGCGTTGCCATCTCCACCTCCAGGGGACCCGGAACCCCGAAGCTCGTCCCACCCTCCAAGGTCTCACGCAAGGCCTGCTTCACTTCCTCCGGCGCATGTCCCAGAATGGCGGGACCCCAAGTGCAGACATAATCAACATAAACATTTCCATCCACATCCTCCAGACAGGCTCCCCGACAGGCCCGGGCGAAAAAAGGCGTGCCCCCCACCGCCCGAAAGGCCCGCACAGGTGAGTTCACCCCGCCGGGGATAAACTTAAGGGCACGTTCAAACAATTCCTGGGATTTTTCGTGGGACATCATCATTCGTTTTTTCTCAGAGCTACACAACCTACACGCAGCCGGAATAAAGTTCCAGCTTGTTCCCCGATCCTCCAGCATTCATTCTTTCTCTATGTCCACTCCCTGCTTTCATGCCAGTATCGAAGGGGCCCAACATGGAGCCAAAACCCTCGACCAATTCCTCGCCTTCGCCCGCGCCTCCGGTGCTTCCGGTGCCCAACCCTCCAATTATCTGCTCGACGGCAAGTCCGCCTCCGACATCCGCCGCTCCTTTGAAAACCACGGGCTCCAACTCGACGGCATCTCCGCCCACTGTCCCTTCTGGGTCCACACCACCGCCTGGACTCAAAGCCCCACCATCCGCCCCTTCCTCCCGTCCGATGTCGCCTCCGGCTCCCCCGCCAGCATCGAAGCCTGGTGCGAGTCCTACCTCCTGCGCCTCATGGATCTGGCCGCAGAGTTGAAGGTCCGCATTCTGCCCATGTTCTGGGGCACCGCCTACGGTTGGGAGGTCGCCACTGGTTACCCCTGGGGATTTTGGGCCGGACCCGGTTACGATCTCATCCAGGAAGGCCACGATCGCTTCGTCCAAAAAACCGCCAAACTCCGCCACCACGCCCGCCAACTGGGCCTCCACTTGGCTCACGAAATTCATCCCGGCACCGCCGCCATGACCGGGCCCGACTTTAATGCCCTCCTCGCCGCCTGCGATGGCGACCCCTGCCTCGGCGTCAACGCCGACCCCTCACACTGTTGGGAAGGCGAATCCTGGGAAAGCCGTTTCCAGACCGTCGGCTCCCGCATCGTGGCCGCTCATGTCAAAAACTATCACATCCGCCCCGGCCACGCCCTCCGACTCATGAACCCACGCTGGCAGGAACGCGCCATGCAGTTCGTGGATCTTGCCAGTGGCGATCTTAACCTCCTCCGCTACACCGAACTCCTCATCCAAACAGGTTATCCCAAACGTTATCGCGAAATCATGCAAACCCCCACCGCTCCCCTCGTGGTCGAAGCAGAAAGCGCCTACCGAGACCTCGACGCCTGCTCCGCTCACGGCATCGCCTACACCCGCGACCAACTCTGCTTCCCCCTGGCCCAAGGCTCCTTCGAGGACGGCATGGGCGCCTGAATCCCGCGCTTCTCGATCCACATTGCCTAACCACTACGCTCCAGCGCCGCGTGGAGCAACTCCACCGGATGCCGCGCTGTTTTTCGGGTGCCGTCATGGATCTGGTGACGACAACTTGTCCCCGGCGCGGAGATGATTTCGCCCGGACCCGCTTTTCTCACCCTCGGGAAGAGCACCAATTCTCCGATTTTTTGTGAAAGCTCATAATGCTCAGCCTCATAGCCAAAGGACCCCGCCATGCCACAGCAACCGGAGGGAATGACCCGCACATCGTAACCGGCCAGTTGTTCCAGAATCCGCACCGTGGGCGTCAGGGAAGCCAGTGCTTTTTGTTGGCAATGACCGTGAAGATGAACCACCGTCGATTGCCTTCGGAAGTCCGCTGCATCGATTCGGCCCGCATCCATTTCCCGTGCCAGAAACTCCTCAATCATCAGACAATGCTCTCCCAAGCGGCGCGCCTTCTGTTGCTCTTCCCCGCGCAAGAGATCAGGATATTCATCCCGAAAAGTCAACAGAGCGGAAGGCTCTAAACCAATCAGAGGTGTGTCCTGCGAAATCAAGGGAGACAAAAGCCCGACATTCATCCTGGCAAATTCCCGTGCCCGCCGCAGGAGCCCCTTCGACAGCGAGGCACGCCCACTTTCCACATGCCTTGGAATTTCCACCTCATAGCCCAGTCCCTCCAATAATTCCACCGCCGCCATCCCCATGGGAACATCGTTGGCATTGGTAAATTCATCACAAAATAAATACACCCGACCCTGCCTCCGACCGACGGTCTTCAGCCCTTGAGACATCTCTCCCACCCCACCGCGTTTCCTGCGCCGCTCAAACCAACGCTTCAACGTCGTCGAAGCCAAGAGCGGGATGCTCCTCTCGGGATGAAACCCGACCGCCCGGTTGATCAGACGACGCAGCCCAGGAGTTCCGAAAACCAGATTCCAGGCCCAGGGAGCCATCGAAGCCAGAGCGGCACTATCAGCAAAGCGGGCAATCATCTGCGCACGCAGCGGTGTGCCTTTGGCATCGTAATAATGTTGGAGAAATTCCGCCTTGAGTTTGGCGATATCCACATTGGAAGGACACTCGGACTTGCAGCCCTTACAGGAAAGGCACAGATCCATCACCTCCTTGATTTCCTCACTGGCAAAAGGTTGCCGGGGATCGGGCGGATTCGTCAGGATGTGTCGCAGAATGTTGGCCCGCGCACGTGTGCTGTCCTTCTCCTCCCTCGTAGCCATGTAACTCGGACACATGGTGCCGCCCGAGATTTCCGTCTTGCGACAGTCTCCTGAACCATTGCACTTCTCCGCCGCACGCAGCACCCCCAGAACTTCACTGAAATCGAAAATCGTCTCGTAATCCGGAGTCGGATGTCCCGGAGCATAACGGTGGAACTGATCCATCGGCGGCGTGTCGATGATCTTTCCAGGATTAAAAATATTCTCCGGATCAAACCACTCCTTCACCCGGCGCATCAACTCATAACACTCGTCCCCCACCATGTAGCGAATGAACTCCCCGCGCAGCCGCCCATCCCCATGCTCCCCGCTGAGGGAACCGCGATATTTTTTCACCAGCGCGGCGATGTCCTCCGCGATGGACCGAAACATCCGATGACCTTCCTCCGTTTTCAGGTTGATCAGGGGTCGGGTGTGCAGTTCCCCGCTCCCGGCGTGGGCGTAGTAAACACAGTTGATGCCATACTTGTCCCTCATCAACGTATCAAACTCCCCAATGTAGTTGGGCAGATCCTGCACATCCACCGCCGTGTCCTCGACACACTCAGCCGGACGAGTATCCCCCACCACATTCGTCATGACTCCCTGCCCGGCCCGGCGCAGGTCCCAGACCCGGTTGCCCTCTTCCCCCCAAAGCACGGGAAAAGCCTGACCCAGCCCCGCCGCTCGAAATTCAGATTCCAGCCTCGCCATCACTTTTTCAATGTCCGCCCGGTTTTCCCGTCTGATTTCAATCACCAGAATCGCTCCCGGATCGCCTTGGACAAAAAATCGGTTCCTGCGTTGTTCCAAGTTCGCCTTGGTACAATCAAGAATGTTTTTATCAATCAACTCCACCGCACTCGGGTCATGTCGCAGGGCAATCAGGTTAGCCCGCAACGACTCCTGCACGGACCCAAAGTGGGCACACATCAAGGCGCCGGGAGGCGGCAAAGGTTCCACGTTGAGTTCAAATTCCACCCCGAGAAACAAGGTGCCCTCTGAACCCGCGATAAGCTGGCAAAGATTGAAGGGCTTGTCCGAGTTCCCATCGAAGACGAAGGAATCCATCAACTGATCCAGGGCGTAGCCCGTGTTGCGTCGCGTCACGCTTTTTTTGGGAAAACTCTCCGTGATCCGACGCCGCTGATCCGGTTGGGAAAGCAGGTCGCGCAGAGACCGGTAAATGCGGTTCTCCAAAGTGTCAGGCCCCTGACATTTCGCTTCGAAGCCTTCCCTGCTCAAGGGACCAAAGCTGGCCTCGCTCCCATCGCTCAGGAATCCCCGCACGGAAAGCAAATGTTGGCGGGTGCTGCCGTAAACCAGAGAGTTCGATCCACACGAATTGTTCCCCACCATCCCTCCGACCATGGCCCGGTTCGCCGTGGAAGTCTCCGGTCCGAACAACAGACCCTCCGCAGCCAGCACTTGATTGAGATCATTCCGGATCACCCCGGGCTGCACGCGCACCCGACGATGTCTCGCATCCACCGAGAGGATTCGGTTGAGGTGACGTCCCAGATCCACCACCATCCCATTCCCCACCACTTGTCCCGCCAGTGACGTTCCCGCCGTCCGCGGAATGAGTCCCACCTTGTATCTACGGGCAAATTGAATCAGCTCCCGGACATCTGACTCCGACTTGGGCATAGCCACTGCCGCAGGCATTTCCTGAAACTCAGAAGCATCCGTGCTGTATAATTTGCGTAACACCAAGCCAGTATGAAGCTCCCCCTCCAAGCGAAGTTCTTCCCAAGGCAATACAGCACGACTCATCTCAAGAAAAACATACGCGCCCACTGCAACGCATCAATCGAGAATTCCCAACCAGCTCCTCTCCCCCCTCGCGACATTAGAATACACGATCGTGCATTCTAATGTCGCGAAGGTTTGAAAGCTCTTTCAGGAGCCAAAGCTATGAAGAGAGTCGCGGCACAGCCCGCTTCAAGTTCTTGACCCTTGACGGATGCTTGGGCGAACTCAAGCATCTTCCCATGCCAATCCTTCCTCCCGCTCATTCCAAGCCCCCACCTATCCCGCGACCTGACTCACTCCATCCCACTATTCTCATCAATAAAGCCTGAGCTGACTTTTGAAAACACCCCTGCACATCGCCATTGTCGGCGCAGGCACCGCCGGACCCGCTGCCGCTCTCTTTTTGGCACGTAACGGCCATGTTATCGACCTCTTCGATCGCGCCCCGCAAAACCTCCCCGTGGGTGCCGGCTTCCTCCTCCAACCCACCGGTCTCGAAGTCTTGCGCGAACTCGGGCTGGTCGATTCCCTCCTGCCTCACACCGCGCAAATCCGACGCCTCCACTGCCTCAACCTCAAACACCCCAACCTCGTCCACGTCTACGATCTCAAAACCGACGACCACGGCGACACCTGGCTCGTCATGGGAATACGTCCGTCGGCGAAGTCGATGTCCGCAGGT
>JAAUTS010000060.1 GCA_012031345.1 Blastochloris sp.
AGTTTCCACGGCTGAAGATTGAGAAGCTTTTGGGCGAGAGGATACAAGGCCCGAAGCGTGCGGGTTTGACTTTGGATTCCATTTCCTACTCTCTAACAAAGCTTGCCTGGCAAAAGCAATCTTGAACGAAGTTCCAAAGCAGCCCGGCAAACTCTGTCTAAACCGGGTGTTTCCATTTTTTGAACCAACGTTGTTGTTCAACCAAGCCTGATTCGCGCTCGTAACCTGGGTTGGATTCGAGCCAACGGCCTGCCATCGCCATAACTTGAGTTGCTTGCTGAACAGCCTCTTCATCTGTCATCGCCCGCAGATCCTCTTCCTTGATGCGTTCCAACTCCGGACCTGCCCTTTTCCAGGTCTCAACCCAACGACGCATGAGTTCTTTTTCCGAAGCGGAAAGTGACATATCGATAGTCTAGCCACTTATGTCATTCCTGGCACGACGTTTCTGGAATGGTTTCAGAAATTCTCATGCCTGGTTCTTCCAGGCCTCTTCAAAGTCAAGGCCGCAACTTCACAAAGGTCTTTTTGCCGGCTTGGAGGATTTCGCCGCCTTGGATGTTGAGTTTGACGGAGACGTCGGTGATTTTTTGTTCGTTCAGTTTCACGCCGCCTTGTTGGATGAGGCGACGGGCATCTCCGCCGCTGGCGCAGGCTTGGATGTCCTGGAGCAGTTTCACGATCCAGATGGGGTTTTCGGAAACTTGATGTTCGGGCAGTTCCACTTGGCTGAGATCTTTTTTGGAAAATTTGCTCTCAAACTCGGCTCGGGCGGCCACGGCAGCTTCTTTGTTGTGGAAACGTTCCACCAATTCCCCGGCCAACTGTTTTTTTGCTTCCATGGGGTGCGCGCTGCCGTCCAAGGCACGGCCCAGCAGGACCGGATACCAGCGGGCCATCAGTTCGTCGCTCACACTCATGGCTTTGCCAAACATGAGGCCCGGCTCCTCAGTGACGCCGATGTAGTTGCCCAGAGATTTGCTCATCTTTTCCACGCCGTCCGTGCCTTCGAGGATGGGCAGGGTCATGACGACCTGGGGAGCTTGCTTTTCCTGTTGCTGAAGATCGCGTCCGGTCAGAAGGTTGAAAAGTTGGTCGCTGCCGCCGAGTTCGACATCGGCCCGGACCATGACGGAATCCCAGCCCTGAAGGATGGGATATTGCAGCTCATGCATCATGACATCCTGTCCGGCCGCCATGCGTTCTTTGAAGTCACGCCGCTGGAGGGTCTGAGCCACGGTCTTGCGGGCGAGCAAGCGCATGGTGTCCATGAGAGTCATGGAGTCGAACCAGGTTCCGTTCCAAACCACTTCGGTTTTGGAACGATCCAGCACATGGAAGGCTTGGTCCTCGTAAGTCTTGGCATTTTCCCGAATGGCTTCCGCCGAGAGCATGGGGCGGGTGGAATTTTTACCGGTGGGATCGCCGATGCGGGCGGTGAAATCCCCGATGATCAAAACAGCGGTGTGGCCGAGATCCTGGAATTGACGAAGCTTGAGCAAGGGAACGGTGTGGCCCAGGTGGATGTCGGGTGAGGTGGGATCGACGCCGAATTTGATGCGGAGCGGACGTTTTTCCTCCAGTTTTTTCAAAAGCTCCGGCTTGGAGTGGAGGGTTTCCACCCCTTGGGTCAGCAAATCGAGTTGGGCTTGGGAATCCATAAGTGAGAGAGCCTATCAGAAAGGGGCGCCGTTAAGAAAGTGGATTCCAAACACGCTGGAAGCCGAACCCTTCAAAGTCGCCTGGGTTGCAGGTGGCAAATTCGGTGACGCCGAAATGACGCAGAGTGAGAGCCATACGGGCATCAAATAAGCGGCGACGGGCAAAGTTTTGCTCAGAGGCTTTTTGCCAAAGCTCGTTGTGCAATTTCAGGCTATTCCCTGGGTAACCGAAAATCTGCCAGGCTGGATGATGGCGATAGTTTTGAATGACTTCTGTCGCGGCGGCGGCCGTAAGGCTTTTGGTCAGAACGGCGGGGTTGCGCAAAAGCAGATAAAATTCGGCCAGCGCGAATTCGCTGATACCCACGGAGTGGTTGTTAGCTAAAGATTGGAGAAACTGTTGTGCCTTGGTATGGAGGGGGGAGACTGAGCTGTAGGCGTAAAGAAGGATATTGGGATCAATCGACAGCATGTTTACTTTCTACCGGGCTCAAGATAGGCTCCATGTCATCGAGTAGGGCTTCTTTGATTTGTGCATCGGTGAGGCCTTTCCAACCCGCATCAAAAGATTTTGGCGGGGACCACGGTTGAATCGCCCTTGGTTGTCCCTTGGGATAGCGATCGATGAAATCTTCCAAGCCTCTGCGAATGACCTCCGTTAAGGTCCACTCCTTATCCCTGGCGATATCCTTGGCCTTCCGATAAAGCTCTTCGGGAAGCTGGATTTGAGTCCTAACCATACATTAAAAATACATCACCATTAATTCTGCGTCAATGCTTCTCGCTCTTCAGTCCTGATCCCGCGACATTCCAGCTCACGATCGTTACTTTTAATGTCGTACTTGAATGGGGGGGCTAAGCACTCTTGGTGGTTTCGTGGAGAACGTGTTTTTTGGGGAACGCGATTTGGAACACAAAAAAGGCCGGGTCGTGATGACCCGGCCTTTTGAGTGGCTGATGAAGAAAGCAGGCAGCGCCTGTTATTTCTTTCCTTCGCCGGGGCGGAATTCTTCTTCCGCCTTGTCGAAGGCATCGCCCATGCTGCTGAGCATGTCGCTGCTGCGAAGATTTTCGAAGGAAGCGGTTTCCTTCTCCAGATCTTCGTCCGAGTAGTTGGCGGCTTTGATCGATAGGCCGATGCGGCGCTCGGCGCGATCCACTTTGATCACGCGGGCTTCGACTTCCTGACCGATCTTGAGCACGTCCTTGACCTTGTTGACACGATCTTCGCTGATCTGGGAGATATGAACCAGACCGTCGATTTCGTCGGCCAACTGGATGAAGGCGCCAAAGCTGGCCACCTTGGTGACGACGCCTTTGACCAGATCGCCCTGCTTGTAGCGGGATTCGATCTCGCTCCAGGGATCGCTGGCCAGTTGTTTGATGCCGAGGCTGATGCGCTGGTTTTGTTTGTCGATACCGATGACCTGGGCTTCGATTTCCTCGTTCTTTTTGAGAACTTCCGAGGGGTGGTTGACCTTGCGGGTCCAGGACAATCGGACACGTGGACTCATGCCATCAATCCCCTCTTCCAGTTCAACGAAGGCGCCGTAGGCGGTGAGGTTGCGAACGATACCCTTGACCGTGCTGCCGACCGCGTATTTCTCGTGGATGACATCCCAGGGATTGGACTCCAGGGCGCGCAGGCTGAGGGAGAGTTTTTGCTCTTCTGTGTTGAGTTCGGTGACTTGGGCTTCGACTTCCTGACCCATGGCCAGCACGTCGGAGGGACGGGCGACACGTTTGGTCCAGGAGATTTCGGAGACGTGGATGAGACCTTCCACACCGGGCTCCAGTTCGACGAAGGCGCCGTAGGGGACGAGGCTGGTGATCTTGCCCTTGATGCGGGTGCCGACGGGATATTTCTCGGGGAGCTTTTCCCAGGGGTTCGCGCTCTGTTGCTTGAGACCCAGGCTGACGCGCTCTTTTTCGCGGTCGATTTCTAGGACCATAACGTCGAGTTCCTGACCGATCTTGAGCACTTCCGAGGGGTGATTCAAGCGGCTCCAACTGATGTCGGTGATGTGGAGCAAGCCGTCCAGGCCGTCCAGATCGATGAAGGCACCGAAGTCGGTGAGGTTTTTGACCACACCCTTGACGATGGAACCTTTTTCGATGCCACCCAGCAGGGCGGCGCGTTTCTCGGCGCGTTGGGCTTCGATGATTTCGCGGCGGGAGAGGACCACGTTTTTGCGGTCTTCGTTGAGCTTGACGATTTTGCACTCGATGTTGGCATCTTCGAATTCACGCAGATTTTTGGGCGGGATGACGTCGATCTGGGAGGAGGGAAGGAAGGCTTCCACGCCCACGTTGACCATGAGACCGCCTTTGACGATTTTCCGGACGCGACCGATGATGGTGCCGCCTTCGTTGAAGGTTTTGACGATTTTGTCCCAGTTCTGTTTCTGGGCGGCTTTTTGGCGGGAGAGGACGACCATGCCGTCGTCGTCTTCGAGGCGTTCGAGCAGGATTTCGATTTCCTGGCCGACTTGAATTTCCTCGGGTTGTTCAAATTCGTCCAGGTCGATGATGCCTTCGGATTTATAGCCGATATCGACGACGATTTCCTTGGCGCGTTTTTCAAGGACGGTGCCGTGGATGATGCTGCCTTCCTTGAAGCTTTGCAGGGAGGCGTCGAGCAGTGCGGAGATGTCTTTCATGGGGAGGGGTGCCGGATCGGAATTCAAGGGGGAGACAGGCTCGCAAAAGAATGCGCGAGATCCGGCGATGACTTTCTATTCTAAATGCCAGCCAATTAACCTCGGCGGCGGAGGGTTGTTTTTTTGTCTGCCGTTCTGATCCATACAGAACTTCTAGGCAGGGGTGAAAACGTAGAGAAAAGCCTGGGGAAAGACAACCTCAAAAAAGGGCCTGACCTATTTCGGCTAAAAAGGGTCTGTGATTTTAAGGAGTGGGGCGGATTTCCAGGAGGAAGCGGGAGACCTGGGGATTCAGGGTGGGAAAGGCCTGGGGCAGATAGTGTTTGGGGGGAAGGAGCAGTCGTCTCCAGGTGGAGATCTCCACGGTCTCACCCGGCGTGGTTTTGAACAGGGCGCGAACTTCGATCAGGAGAGGTTGGTTGGTCTTGTTATGAAGAACGCTGCGGGCCAGGCGAATCCCCTCGGCATCGCGCTCGAAGCTTTGGTCCTGAATTACCAGTTTTTCCGCCAGGGCAGCGTCGGTCAACAAGGCGCCCGCTATCTGCTCGGGAGCCAGCACCATGGCTGAGTCCGGTGCGGGCAGAGTTTCCTGCTGGGGAGTCGTGGAACAGGAGGAACCCAGGAAAAGGAGACATGCCGGCAACCACAAGGGGAAAGAATGATGCAGCGGGGGAGTTGCCATGCCTCTGGTGTAAAACGCGGAGCGTCGCAGAACAAGCCGGAAAGGGCGACTTGTTCAATGTCTCTTGCTTTTCAGGATGGGGAGTCATACCTTTAACCATGAACTTGATCTATGCCATCGGCCTGCCCCAAGGCGGGGAGTGGTTTATTATTCTCTTTATTGTGGTTCTCCTTTTTGGAGCCCGCAAACTTCCGGAACTGGCCCGTGGTCTGGGTCGTAGTCTGGCTGAATTCCAAAAAGCCCGCACGGATGTCGAGCGCGAATTGAACAACGCGGCGGACGATATCGAGGCCAGCAAAAAGCAGGCCCTGGCCGCCAAACAAAACGAATCCAGCAAGTCCTGAATCAAGGGCTGGGCGTGAGAGCCGGATGCTGGCGGGTGGACTGGGGCCAAACCACATCTAAAGCTCTGTCCCAACGATAATACCGACTGGAAGGCATTTTGGGATCTCCTCCCTCGTCGGTGGCATTTTCTCCCAGGCTATATAAAAGGTAACGCCCTTCGACACGCTTACGATATTGTAGCGGCGCGGAAAGATAGGGATCGGAGAGAGGTTGTGGCAACAGTTGGGGGCAACAATCCGCCAATGAATCGGGGTATCTACGGTGTTGGCGTCGATACCGTTCCAACGCAAGCGCGCTGCGGGTCAGGTTACGAGAGGTGTGATGTCGATAAATTTGACTGAAAATGCTGTCAGTAAGATCTTCCAATATTTTGCGCATGGGTAAGGTATATTGATTCAAGAACGGATGGCCGCCGGATATGATGCCCAGACGTTCCAGTTCCGCCATGAAACGGGGATACTCCCATTTGCTATAGTGGGTTTCCAAGTGTTCGATTTGAGCTTGTTGGAACTCCAAAATGGAACGAATATCCGCATGGCTCAAAAACGTCCGGTAGAGCGAAGAATAAATACCCGCCAAAATGCCGTCCAACCCAGGGGGAGCCGCAGTATAACCAAACAGCATGGTAATGTCCAAAGGCTGGCCTGTGCGGCTCTTGGCTCTGTTCAGAATTTTTTGCATGGTGATGTAGCCCATGATGCGTTCCCCCCGAAGTATTCTGGCTGCCTTCTCGAGAGGTTCCGGGTAGGATTCCAGGATGCCCGCCAACTCCGCCCAATCGGAGTCTGATCCCACCCCGAGTTCCAACTGCTGCCAAATCAAACCGTGCTGAATATTTTCCACCGTGACATCCACCAGAAAAGAAATCATCAGGGGAGAGGCGTCGGAGAATTTTCCAAGCTTGCCGAAACAGCGATGATTCTCCGCCAGTCGTGCCAGATCCTTTTGGCGCAGAGCGATGAGAGAATCCGCGAGCAAAGCCTTGGCAAAATCCAACTGGGTGGAAATGTGATCAAGGGGTGCCTCAACGCCATGCTGTAGTCCGAGCGGAAAACGAATTTCCTGTTCGAGAAAAATCTTTTTTGCCTGATCCAAAGCTTTACGGCTGGCGGCCCACTCAGCGATGAAATCTTCCCAAGAGATTTGCTTGTCGGCTTTATCTGAGCTGTTCCCTGAAGACTTCTGTTGGTAAGCCGAAGCCTCATGGATGGCGGGAAGCTGGGTGCTGAGCACGGCCACACCGGGATTTTGGAAAGGCATGGCAGAGGGCCGCGGAAACTTCGCCTCGAGGCGGCGGTTTTCGGTTTTTATTTCCTGAAGTGGAATCAACCAGGCCTCAAATCCTTCTGAAGCGGTCTGTTCTGGATTCACCCCCAGAGCGGCCCATTCCAGAGGTTCCCCTGCCGCCTTGAGTCTGGATAAGGTGTTCTGTAATTCTGCCTTGGAGGCACTTTGTTGGAGGTAAAGCAAAGCCGCCACCAGCAGTAGAAACAAAAAAATAAGAACGGCCCAGAGAGTCGTCTGGGATGCTTCCCGAACGGTTTCGACATCCTTCATCCAAGTCAGAGGTTAGGGATGAGCTGGGGCTTGACCAGATTCTTTCCGGGATAATCTCATGGACAAGATGGGAGCTTTGGGCGAGTACAGAGCCTGCTGTCGCGAGGTCTCTCCCCATGGCTATAAAACCCTCACCCACGGACTATTGGCAGAAGCAGGCCCGTTGCTGGCAACGGCGCTGGAACACGGGCTTATGGTTGGATGCCTGGTTGAACATTCTCTGGGTGGTGGCGGCACTGGGCTGCCCCTTGGTCCTGGTCTTGCGACGTGAGGAGATTCCCCCGGAGCAGGTGCTGGCCGGGATCCCTTGCTTGTTCTTGTTGACCTGTCTGGGGGCCTGGATACGGGCCCGGTCCCGCTTCATCACTCTGGATCAGGGCCGGGTGAGTCTGGAAGAATCTCTTAAATTAAACAATAGATTGACCGCAGCTTTCCAGGGGGTTGGAATCTTTCCCCCCGTTCCAGCAGAAGCTCCGCTTCGTCCCGCACTGAACTGGAAAAAACTTCTGCCCGCTCCCTCGGCGGCCTTGTTTCTTTTCACGCTGGCATGGTTTATCCCGCTGGATTTCGGAGCGGGGGAGGCAGAGCAGGTTTATAGCAAACCTCCGGCCTTGGAAAAAGTGGAGTCCTGGGTCAGGGAATTGAAGAAGCAGAATTTGGTGGAGCCGGAGAGCCTGCGTCAGTTGGAAAAAGAGGCGGCAGAACTGGCCGGACGCGAGGGCAAGGAATGGTATCGACACGGAACGCTGGAGGCGATGGATCGCATGGAGGAAAGAACGCGGGCGGCTCTTCAAGCCATGGAACAAAACCTGGGCGTGGCGCAGCAGGCGGTCCGTGAGATGAGTGAGGCGGGGATGCATGGGGAGAACGCCCTCACCGCCGGTCAAAGCAAGCTTTCACTGGCCTTGCGGGGCCTGGAGCAGCGTCCCCTGCCCCTGGACGGCGCCTTGGCCGGGAAGTTGCGTGAGTTGGGAGAAAACGGGTTGCGTCAGCTCAGCCAGAAGCAACTGGATCAACTGCTTAAAGAGTTAAAGGAAGGACAGGGGGCATGCCAAGGCTTGCCTGGGAGATGGCGATTCGGTGCATCGTTTCGCGCAACTGGAAGAGGTGCAGGCCCAGCCGGGCAGCGGCGCGGCGACGCGGGGTCCGGGAACGGCGCCGATCCAGTTGACGCGAGAGGAGAGCAAAACGGACAGCAGCGCCGTCCGAGGGGTTGGCGACAACGGATTTGAAGCGGGCAGCGCTGGGTTCCCTTTTGGGACGTGACCCAGGGGCGGCACACTCGCACGGAATCCGCGGCGACAGGTTCCGGTGGTGCCGTAACAGGAGCGGGGGCGGGAGGACAGTCCACCCTTGAGGATGAATTATCCCCCGCCGAGAAGGCTTTTTTGAAGGATTTTTATCAATAAACGTATGAGCACAACGGCTTTGACTGAAACAGAATTGGTGCGGGCCAGGGAGATCCTGGGTCGCCTGCAAAATGCCATGAGGACGGTTCTTTTTGGCCAGGAGGAATTGATCGATCAGGTGTTGACCGGGATCCTGGGACGTGGGCATGTCTTGTTGGAAGGGTTGCCCGGGCTGGGAAAAACAGCCCTGGTCAAGGGCTTATCCAAGGCTCTGGGCCTGGAGGCCCAACGGGTTCAGTTCACTCCCGATCTTCTGCCGGGGGACATCACGGGGAACCCGATTTTACAGGAGTTGAACGGACATCGTGAGTTTGTTTTTCAAAAGGGTCCGCTGTTTGCCAACCTTGTGTTGGCGGATGAAATCAACCGGGCTTCTCCCAAAACACAGTCCGCCTTGCTGGAGGCCATGCAGGAGGGATCGGTGACGGTGATGGGCGAGAGTCATCGTCTGCCGGAACCTTTTTTTTGTGTTGGCCACGCAGAATCCGATTGAATTGGAGGGAACCTATCCGCTGCCCGAGGCGCAACTGGATCGGTTTCTTTTCAAGGTGGAGCTGCGCCGTAATGCGGTGGAAGTGTTGGAGCGGATCGTGGCGCAGCGGGAAATCGGGCGGGACGCGGAGGTGTCGCAGGTGATGACGCGGGAGGAGTTGCGCGAAATGATGGAGATGGTGCGCCGTGTTTATCTGCCTGCGGTGGTGGTGAATTACATTGCGCGTCTGGTCGATGCGACTCATCCCGGTGAGATGAAGCTGAGTCAATGGGTGCGTTATGGAGCCAGTCCACGGGCGGCGCTGGCTTTGGCGGCGGCGGCTCGCGCCCGGGCTCTGCTGGCGGGACGGATGAATGCCAGCTTCGATGACGTGAAGGCGGTGGCCCGCCCGGTGCTGTGTCATCGCCTCATTTTGGATTACTCCGCGCAGTTGGAAGGAAAAACCGTGGCGGATGTGTTGGAGGGTTTGTTGGCGGAAGTCCGGGTGCAAAATGTGGCGGAACCGGAAAGTCTGGAAGCGGCCAAGCTGCGTTGAGCCGGGAGCTGTCATGAGAGACTTCCGTAAAATTTTAAAATTTCCATCGTTGCTGGTTCTTCTGAGCCTGTTGCTGCTCCCGGCGGGGAAAGGACTACAGGCGCAGGTGGATTTCGACGGGTTATTCCTCAAACCGGAGAGCGGCGTCTCGATCAAGGTGCAGAGTCTCTATGATGGGTTTCCGAGGTCGGGATTTTTACCCATACACATTGCGATTGAGAACAACACACGGAACACGCTGGCTTGGAACTTTAAATTTCAAATCCCGGCCTATGGTAACAACAGTTTGTCTCATGCGCTGCGCATGGAAGTGCCGGGTGGGCGGAAGGCCGAGCGTTGGGTCTATCTACCTCTGGGCGAAATGGGATCGGCCCTGGGGGATCGTTATGAGCAGGTGGTCTGTCAGGTGACGGGGCCGGGGGTGCAATCTGGCAGTATGAGGGCCGCCATGGAAAACAAAGCCTACCAAGGCACGGGTCTGGTGCTGCTGAGTGAACGGGTGGGGCAGGTGAATGGGAGTGCAGTGAATGATGTGTTGGAGAAGAAAGAGCAACCCAAGCGCAGCCGATCGGGGTGGACTGAAACTTTGTTTGAAGAACGGCTAAATAGGTGGGGCAAGCGGGAGATCAGCCTGAATCATACGGTGTTGGATTTACGCAGAATCCCGGCGGATGCCCGCAGTTGGGCCGGGGTGGAGGCGCTCTGGTTGGAGTCCAAGGATTGGCAGGAGTTGGAGCCCGCGCAGCAGGAAATCTTGCAAAATTGGGTTTGGGCGGGCGGAGTGCTTTACCTCCTCCACACGCCGGAAGAGGGCAGGGGCCTGAGCCTGGGGCACTGGGGCTTTGCAGACGAAGGAAAAGAACCGCTGGGCTTCGGACTGGGGCGCGTGCATCCTATTTCATGGTCGCAGGGCGTGCTGGACGCAAAGGAGGCAGCGGCGGAGATGTATGATTTGTTGACCAATCCCGCCCAACCTTGTTCCGAGGATTTTGAAGAGAACAACTGGCGGCGGCGATACGACCTGGGGAAGTTCCCCGTGCCTACTCTCTGGATTGTGGTTTCCGTGCTGGCTTTTGTGGCACTGGTGGGTCCGCTCAATCTCTGGTGGCTGGCGGCGAGGCAACGACGGCACTTGATTTTCATCAGCACCCCGTTGCTCTCCTTGTTCACTGTGCTGTTGTTGGGATTGGCGATTTTGGGTTATGACGGGATGGGGGGGACGGGCGTGCGTTCGGCCTTGGTCTTGTTGTCCGGGGGGCAGATGCCTGCGGTGGTCACACAGGAGCAGGCCAGTCGCTGTTCCTTTTTGTTAAAACGCAGTTTTCCGGTGGAGGAACAAGCCGTGCTGGCTTATCTGCCCAAGTCGGGAGAACCGGGCAATCGTTTTGAACGAAGCGTGGATGAGGCACGGGGGGATTGGTTTTCCAGCCGGGCGGTCAAGGCGCACTTTCTCAAATACAGTTTGCCCAGTCGGGCGGGAGTGGAGCATGGGAGTGCCGGGTCGGGGAGTTTGATTTCGAGAATTCCCGCCACTCTGGAGGTTTTGTATTTTTTGGATCAGGAAGGCACCTGGTGGAAGACGGGGCGGCTGCGCACGGGAGAGAGTGTCCCCCTGCAGAAAGTGGAGGAGAAGGAGTTTGAGGACTGGCTGAAAACTTCGTTGAACGATACGAGTCTGAACCTGCAATTCCTGGCCCAGAGCGTGGCGGGCCGACGTGGTTATTTCTATGCTCTGAGCCGAGGTCAAACTCCGGGAGCTGATTTCAGTGTGCCTGTGGACACTCTGGACTCGATCCGTTGGAAGGACGATCTGGTGCTGTATCTGGGTCCGGTGGGAGGGGAGAAATAATCATGGATCAGGATCGGATCATGATTGATGTGCGGGGTTTGGAAAAAAACTTCGGCCACGTGAAAGCGGTGGATCGTATTTCCTTCCAAGTGCGCGCTGGGCAGGTGGTCGGATTCATCGGAGCCAACGGAGCGGGGAAAACGACCACGATGCGGATTTTAGCCACTTTGAGCAGTGCGGATGCGGGGGAGGTGAAGATAGCCGGGCTGGATGTGATGGAGTATCCGGCGGAAGTTCGGCGCAAGCTGGGCTGGATGCCGGATCAATTCGGCGTGTATGACTATGTGAGCGTTTTTGAGTATCTGGATTTTTATGCGCGGGCCTACGGCTTCAAGGCGCAGGAACGTCGCCGTCGCGTCGAAGAGGTCATGGTCTTTACCGATTTGGCAACTTTTGGGGATCGGCCCATGCGCGGACTGTCGAAGGGGCAGGCGCAGAAGCTTTGTTTTGGTCGCACCTTGTTGCATGACCCGGAGATTTTGATTTTGGATGAACCTGCGGCGGGTCTGGATCCGAGGGCGCGGATTGAGTTTAAAAATCTGGTGCGCATCCTGGCCCAACGGGGCAAGACCATTTTGATCAGCTCACATATTCTTTCCGAGCTGGGAGAGATGTGTGACGCCATGCTTTTTATTGACGGAGGCCGGCTGGTCTATCAAGGAACCGCGTCCGAGTTGATGCGACAGAGCGGGACGGAGGCGGGGGGCCTGGTGGAAGTGGTCGTGGCCGGGGAGCGGGAAAAATTGTTGCAATGGTTCGAGTGTCGTCCCGGATGGAAGTTGATCCGGGCCACCCGCGAGGGAGCCTTGGCTGCTTTTGAGTCCGATCAACCCGAGGCGCTGGCGGCTCAGTTGCGGATGATGGTGGGAGAAGGTCTGCCCCTGGTTGAATTCAAGCGGATTGAGCGCCGCCTGGAAGATGCCTTTGTGGACATGCTCAAGAATGGAGGACAGGCATGACGCCGCAGAAAGATGATTTCCCCGATTGGTTGAGTCCGGCCCTGGTCAAGGAACTGCGTCAGGGCATAAGAACCCGTGCCTTTGTTGCCACCTTCCTGCTGCTACAGACCTTGCTGGCACTCATGGTCATGTTGGTGGCCTTGAGTCATGAGGCTACCCCGGATTCGAACACCCTTCAGACGATCAATGGCTTTTTCTGGTTTCTGGTCTGCACCCAACTGCTTTTTGTCATGCCCTGCCGGGCACTGGGAGCTTTGAGTTCTGAGATCAAGGCCAACACGCTCGAGTTGATGACCTTGAGCGAACTTTCCGCCTGGCGGATTGTGTGTGGAAAATGGATTTCCTTAACCTGTCAGTCCCTGTTGTTGGTGGTCTCGGTTCTGCCCTACGCCGTGATTCGCTACTTTTTGGCAGTGTGAACTTGATGGAGGATCTTCTCACTTTTCTGCTCGTGTTCGGAGCCTCGTCGCTGCTCTGCGCCATCGCCGTAGGGTTTTCCGGGTTCGCCGCCTGGGTCAAAGGTATTCTCATTTTTGTGCTTTTGATTCAGGCGCCTTTGTTGATCGGGTCACTGGCCATGTCGGCCATGGGGCAATCGATTGAGTTGTGGAGTGAATGGTATTATTTCCCCATCACAGTTTGGGACGGGTTGATTTTGGCCTTGATGGGACTGGTGCTGGGTGCGGACAGCATCGCGCCGGAGGCGCAGAACTTTGCCTGGATCAAAAGGGTTCTGGCTTTGCTGCTTTGGGTGCCGCTATTGTTGATCCCTGAATCCGATTCGGAATGGTTTTATTTCCAAATTTTCCTGGCCACTCTGGCCTGGGCTTATGTGGTGATGGAAGGGCTGTCCCGGCCTGCAAATTATCTGAACTCGCACCATACGCCCCTGCGGCGCTTGGGCCGATGGCTGGGCTCCTGTTTTTATCCGGCTTGGCCGAGCGCGGTTCGATATGTGGGTCTGTCCATGTTGATCCTGGGTGGGACCCTGGCGTTTCTGTTGCGGGATGAAACGTGGAACTCTTGGCTTAAGGCCTTGGTCTTGGGGGCAAGTCTGGCGGCGACGATACTGTTCCCCTGTGTGATTTTTGTTTTGCTCCGTTGGAACTCGAAGCATCGTTTGTTGATTCATTTTATTTTTCAAATTCTGATAGCCGTGGGTGCCTTGTTTCTTGGCATTCTCAGCTCGATCAGTGCTTTGAGTCTGATCCGACATGTCCTGATTCTTTTTCCGCTGCCCGCCTTTTATTTGATTGAGCATAATAAATTCCGGAACTGGGAACTTTTGCCCGCTGTGGCGCTGACGTCGTTGCTCTGGTTGGCAACCTTCCTGTTGATTTTGCACAAGGCCGCCCGCCCCTACTGGGCCAAGGCACTGGGCCGGGTCTGGAGAGCGGAGACGGTCAGCCCGCCGGATTTGCCCAAGCCATGAGCATCCTGGAGTCTCTGCTGGAAGCGCAAAAGAATGCGGCTCAGGCGGCTGCTCTTTTTCGGTTGCCCTTTCAAAAAAGGAAATGGCGTGGGCTGGCAGGTGCCTGGCAGGGCAAAGGCAGCGGCTCCTCCATCGACTTTAAGGATCATCGTTCCTACCTGCCGGGGGATGACCCCCGCCACATCAACTGGCAGGCCTACGCGCGGACCGGGCATGTGTCGATGAAGGTTTATCGCGAGGAGGTCCGACCGCATCTGGATGTGATTTTGGATGCTTCCCCCTCCATGTGGAATGGGGAGAGAAAAAAACAGCGCAGTCTGGAGCTGCTGTATTTTTGCATGGAGAACGGATGGAAAAACGGTTCCTCCCTGCGCTGGTATATCATGACCAGCACACGCTGGCAGCGCGGCGATCCACGGGAGCTGCGATCCGGGAGTTGGATGCCTCCTTCCTGGGAAAAACAAACCGCGCAGATGCCACGCTGGCCGGGGGTGCCCCTGGTTCAGGGCGGATTACGTGTTTTGATTTCCGATCTGCTGTTCCCCGGTTCCCCGGACACACTGTTGAATCCCCTTTGTCGCGGCGCGGGTTTAAGCGTGATTTTGTCGCCTTTTTCCCAGCAGGAATCCGCTCCGGATTGGAACGGCAATTTGGAATTTGTGGATTGTGAAAATGGTTTCAGCCGGAAGCAACGTGTGGTGGCAGAGTTGCTGTCCCGCTACGAGATGAGTTATCGGCGGCATTTCCAACTCTGGCAACGGGCCTGTCTGCAAACGGGTTGTTTGAGGGCGGCGGTGCGGGCGGAGCCTGGGTTACCGGAAGCGTTTCGGGAGCAGGCTCTGGGTTTGGGAGCCGTGGAAATGGGGCATTGATCCATGCTTGCCTCCTTGATTCTCGCCAACCCTGCCGGCCTCTGGCTTCTGCTGGCACTGCCTCTGGTGCTGTTGATTCATTTCTTTCAGCAACCGAGCCGTCGTCTGGAAATCAGCACCTTTTTTTTATTGGAGGCGGTGCCCCCGCAAAGTCTGCGCGGACGGGCCTTGGATAAAATCCGTAATTCGCTCGTGTTGTGGCTGCAACTCTTGATCGTGCTGCTTGTGGTCTGGCTAACCATTGCACCGCGCTGGACCCAGCCCAGGAGTGAGCAGCGGGTGTTGATTCTGCTGGATACCAGTGCCTCGATGTCTGCCCAACGCCGGGAGACAGAGGAGGCATTGACAGAGCTGGTGCAAACCCTTTCCGCAGAAGCGGAGCAAAGCACCTGGACCTTGATGGAAACGTATTCCGGCGCAGCCCGACATTACGAGGGAACCGACGCTACGGCTCTGTTGGCGCAGGCGGCGCAACTTCCCACGGCGCGACCCCGACATGATTTTCAAGACGCGGTGGAACTGGCCGCCGCTTGGCAGGCGCAGGGAGATCGGGTCGTGCTGCTCACGGACGGACAGGAGGCCAGGGTGGATTCCCTGGCAGAGCTGCGGGTGGGACGGGCTCAGGATAATGTGGGTCTGGTGGGGGCGGAAGTTTGGTGGGAGGAGGGTGCCTGGAGATGGAGTGTGGTGCTACGGAGTTTTCCAGAAAAAAGAATCGCGTCGTTGGCATTTGAATTGGGGCAAGGGGCGGAGTGAAGAGCAGACGCTGGAACTTGAACCGGATCAAAGCCGGGTTCTAGGAGGAGTTTTTCCCGCAGGCGCGGACTCATTTTGGCTGGAGCTGGAGCCGGATGCTTTTCCTTTGGATGATCGTTTGGCCATGATTCAGCCACAGGGTCCGCAGCTCAGAGTGGCGGTCCGGGCGCAGGGCAAGGCGGATGAATTTTTAAAAAATGTTGGATCAACATCCTCAGACCTCCCGGGTGGCCGAGCTGGAGCAGGCCGATTGGGTGGTGGCGGAGAGTCTGACTGGATATCCGCCCGGAGTGGTTAGGGCAGGGCAAGGCTCGATCCTGCTGCGGCGACGCAAAGAAAGTGCGGATCGCCTGGAGCAGGCACCGGTGGTGGCGGAGCCTCATCCTTGATGCAGGGCCTGCGCTGGCAGGGGCTGCTCAGTTCCGGCCCGGAAGATTTTCAGTTGCAGCCCCAGGATGAGGTGCTGCTTTGGCAAAATCAGAAGCCTCTGATTTTTGTCAAAAGATCCGCACGCTCGTTGATGTTTAATTTTGATTTTGAATATTCCAATGCCGATCGTCTGCCTGCGGTGCTGGTCATGTTGAATCGTTTTTGGGAGGAGGCGTCCCGCGCCCTGCCCGGCTTCCGCGCAGTCACGGCCCGTCCGGGGCAACTGCTGGCCTTGTCCTCTCCCCAGGCGGGCGTGGAGAGGAAATTGACTTTCCGGGCCGGGCCTGTGGAAAAAGAAAGCGTGACCGTTTTACCCTCAGACACGAATTGGTTTCATGCGCCGTTGCAGCCGGGGTTGTTCGAAGTGAGTGAGGGGGATCAACTCATCATGAAGGGCGCGGTGCAGTTGTTGGACCCTTTTGAAGGGGATTTACGCAAGGTGCAGGCGGGCGGGGATTGGAAATCGGGGTTTGAGCTGCGTCGCATGAGCGAAAGCAGTGCGGATCCCTTCCGGATGCTTTGGTTTTTTCTGGTGCTGGGCTTGGCCTTGCTGCTTTGGCATCTGCAACGTGGGAGGCAACATGAGCTTTGAATTCGCCGAGTGGTTGTTGCTGTTGCCTCTGTTGGCTTTGATGGGTTGGCGTTGGCGTGCGTTGCGCTTGGAGGAGCCGCTGCGAGCGGGTTTCCTGCTCTGTCTGGTGCTGCTGCTGGCGGGCTTGAGACTCAAGCAGGGCGGACAGGGCACCGATCTTTGGGTTTTGGTGGACCGTTCTCAATCAACGCAACGCATGATCTCACGGAACTGGACGGAGTGGCGTCATTTGTTAGAAAAATCCCGGGGAGCGGGAGATCGGCTTTATGTGGTGAACTACGCGACGTCTGCGCATTGGGAGGAGGAGGCTGCGGTAAGCTTTGAGGACTCAGGCCGGCAGACACGCACGGGCTTGGCTCTGGACTACGCTCTGGCCCGCGCCCGACCAGGCCGGACGACCCGGCTGCTGCTCTTGAGTGACGGCTTCCACACCGAGCCACTGGGCAACATGCTTGAAAAGTTGCGTTCGAGTGAAGTGGCGCTGGATTATCTTTTGGTCAGGCAACCGGAACATGAAGACTTGCAGGTGGAGTCCTTTGAACTACCCACCCGCGTTCAGTCCGGGGAAGCGTTTTTGATCAGTGCCCGGTTGCGGGGCACTCCGGATCAGAGCTTCCGTTATCGCGTGCTGGTGGGTGAGCAGGAGATTCTCAGCGGGGAGACCCGGCTGGAAAATGGTGAAGCCTGGCTGCGCTTCACCGACCGTCTCAGTTCTCCTGGAGCGTTCCCCTACCGGATTCAGGTGCAAGGGGAAAAGGATCGCATCCCGGAAAACAACGAGGCACTCCGCTGGATCGAAGTCGGCGGAGAGGCCCGT
>JAAUTS010000225.1 GCA_012031345.1 Blastochloris sp.
GCGATTTGAGGAAATTGAGCAGCAGGTGTGGGCGACGCGGTTCAGTGGGGGATTGATTGCGGGGATCAGTTTGTTGGTGGGTGGGGTGGGGATCATGAACATCATGTTGGCGAGCATAACGGATCGGATCCGGGAGATCGGGGTGAGACGGGCCTTGGGGGCGCTGCCTTCGGACATCTTCATTCAAGTGGTGATGGAGGCGTTGCTGCTGGCGGTGGTGGGTGGAATCCTGGGAATCGCGGTGGCACAGGGGATGATTTATTTTTTGGATCAAGTGGCGCAGATACCCAACCGGCCGGAGGCTGAAGCGTGGGCGGTGATGATGAGCTTTGCCTTTGCCCTTGTCATTGGGCTGCTGGCGGGTATTTATCCAGCATTCAGGGCATCGTCACTGCGACCAGTGGAAGCTTTGAAATTTGAGTGATGGATACCCGACCTTATAATGATTATGTTCTGGAAGCCTCGTTAGGGGCGGGCTGGATCACGGAGGAGCAGCAGCAGATGGTGGCGGCGGCGTTGCAACGGCTGCCGGAAGCTTCCGCGCTGGATTTTTAGCGGAGCAACAGTTGATCGGAGCGGAGCAGAAGGCGGCTTTGCTGAAGCTGATCCGGGAAGCGACGGAGGGGGTGCAGGCTCCAGAGGCGACGTCCGCGCCTCAGATTTTTGCCGAGCCGACGGCGGGCATTCCCACTCTGAGCGAGTTTTTAAATTTGGCGATGCAGGCGGAGGCTTCGGACATACATCTGGGACCTTATTCTCCTCCATTGATGAGGATTCATGGGGGATTAACGCCGGTTTATGCGGATGCTCCGGCGTTGACTTCAGAGCAGACGGAGAATTTGGCCCGGCAGTTTTTGCAACGGGATCAGTTGAAAAAAGTTGAGGAGACGGGTGGGGTGGATTTTTGTTATGACCACCCTGAGCTGGGTCGATTCCGGGCCAGCGTGGTGAGACAGCGTCGTGGGTGGGAGTCGGTTTTCCGGATTATCAGCGGTCGGATCCGGACGATGCAGGAATTGGAATTACCCGAGGTGTTGTACAAGTTGGTGAAATACCACAATGGATTGATTTTGGTCACGGGCTCGGTGGGTTGTGGGAAGACGACGACGTTGGCGGCGATGGTCAATCAAATCAATCATGAGCGCAGTGACCACATCATCACGCTGGAGGATCCGATCGAATATGTGTTTCAACCGGCAAATTGTCAGGTGACGCAGCGGGAGATTCATCATCACACGGATTCGTTTTCTTCAGCGTTGCGGGCGTCCCTGCGTCAGGATCCTGATGTGATCATGGTGGGGGAGATGCGGGATTTGGAAACGATCTCGTTGGCGATCACGGCTTCAGAGACGGGGCACCTGGTGTTGGCCACACTGCATACGAGCAATGCGGCACGGACCATGCAGCGTTTGTTGGATGTGTTCCCGGTGGAGCAGCAATCCCAGATCCGCACCATGGTGAGCGAATCGTTCCGCGGAGTGATTTGTCAGCAGTTGGTTCCGCGGGCGGATGGCCGGGGCCGGGTGATGGCGATGGAGATCATGACGAACAATCCAGCCATCGGGAACCTGATCCGTGAGGGCAAAAACTACATGTTGCCCGGCCAAATCCAGATCAACAAAAAAGAGGGGATGAAGTTGATGGACGATTCCCTGATTGATCTGGTGCGTGCGGGGGCGATCACGCAGGACGAGGGTTTCCAGCGTGCAGAAAACAAGAAACAGTTTGCCCAATGGCTGGCGGGGGGCGATTAAATCATGTCCAACCAAATTGATGCTTTTTTTCAGGTTTTGGTCAGCGAGGGTGGATCGGATCTGCATCTTTCCGAGGGTCAACCTCCGAAGATCCGCAAACACGGGGAAATCCGTCCCATCCGCGAAGAGGTTCTGACGCACGAGGAGATGAGTTTTCTTTTGCAACAAATCTGTCGTCCCAAAGCCTGGGAAAAATTTGTGGAGTCGGGCGATTTGGATTTTGCCTACGAGATGGACGAGGAGTCCCGCTTCCGTTGCAATTATCACAAACATCTGAATGGTTACGGAGCCATCTTCCGTCTGATTCCGAACCGGATCAAAACCATAGATGAGCTGGGGGTTCCGAAGATTCTGGAAAGTTTCGGAGACATCCGTTCCGGGCTGGTGTTGGTGACGGGGCCTACGGGTTCGGGCAAATCCACCACGCTGGCGGCGATTATTGATTACATCAACTCCACTTACTCCAAGCACATCATCACGATTGAGGAGCCGATTGAATTTGTGCACAACAACAAGCTGAGTGTGGTGACGCAGAGGGAAGTGCCGAACGAAACGCCTTCCTTCTCCACCGGGTTGAAGGCGGCGTTGCGGGAGGATTCGGACGTGGTTTTGGTGGGGGAAATGCGGGATCTGGAAACCATATCGCTGGCTTTGACGGCGGCGGAAACAGGTTTGTTGGTGTTTGGAACGCTGCACACGAACAACGCGCGGAAAACGATTGACCGTATCATCGACGCTTTTCCCTCCGATCAGCAGGAGTTGGTGCGGACGATGTTGTCCACGTCCCTGCGCGGGGTGATTGCCCAGTTGTTGCTCAAACGCAGTGACAACAACGGACGTCTGGCGGTGAACGAGATCCTGATCGCGAATTCCGCCGTGGCCTCGATCATCCGGGAAGGGGCGACGTTCAAGCTTTCGGATGTGTTGAAATCGGGGCGGGCGGATGGGATGCAGTTGATGGATGATGCGATTGAGAATTTTCTCAAGCAGGGCATGGTTTCCGCTCAAGAAGCGTATATGAAGTCGATTGATAAAGCCCGTTTTCTGCCCTACGTGGAGGCGGAGCGGGGCAAGCGGCGATGACTTTGCTTGAGGCTACGGGTTGGTGTGGAGAGGGGCGGGATTTGGAGCCGGCCATGGTGCCTGCGTTGGTGGAGGGATTGCTCGATGCGCGAGTGACGGACGGGCAGAAGGTGGATTTTTTGAGGGCACTCTCCGCGAAGGGTGAGAGTGACAGGGAGTTGGCAGCTTTCGCGCGGGCTTTGTTGCCGAGGGCGGTTCATCCCGGCGTGGAAGGCCAGGTGGAGAATGAGGCGCTCTTTGATTGTTGTGGCACAGGTGGAGGTGGTTTGAATTTGGTGAATTTATCCACGGCGATGATGCCGGTGTTGGCGGCCTGCGGAGTGCCAGTGGTGAAGCATGGCAATCGTGGCGTGACCAAGAAATCAGGCAGTGCGGATGTTTTGGAAGCGTTGGGTTCGAGGATTGATTTCAGTGCAGAGCGGGTGCCTGAGGCTTTGGGGGAGTGTGGCATGGTCTTTTTGATGGCTCCACAGTATCACCCGGCTTTCCGTCATGTGGCCGCAGCGCGCAAGCAACTGGCCGGGGAGGGGAAGCGGAGCATCTTTAATTTGTTAGGACCGCTTTTGAATCCGAGTCGTCCGGCCACGCAGTTGCTGGGAGTTTTCCAGCGCGGGCATTTGGAGTTGTTTCAGAGGGCGCTGCGTGAGTTGGGGCGGGAACGGTTTTTGGTGGTGTGTGGTTTGGATGGGGACGGGTCGTCGGTGGGAGAAGTTTCTGTTACGGGAAAAATCCGGTGAAGGGATTTTGGACAAGGAGTGGGATGAGGATTTGGGTTTGCGGGGAGGTGCCGGGGGAGTTATGAGGAGTTGGG
>JAAUTS010000226.1 GCA_012031345.1 Blastochloris sp.
GGGAAACCATGCTGGAATCGCCAAATCCGCACCACGTCGCAACTCCTCCATCCCCTTCCCCGTCCCCAGCACCCAGCCAAAAAGAAAGGTTTGAAACATCGCCAGCAAATAAATGCAAAAGGTTCCCACCCAAAAATCCATCGCATCCATCGCCGCCGTGCCTCCGCTGAAATAAAGCACCACTCCGTTCCCCAACACCGTAATGCCACCCAGAACCAGGACGGAGCGTTGCCGGTTCAGGCGCAGGCCCTCCTCCAAAAAAGCGATGGCTGGCTGCAACATGGAAAGGGAACTGGTGATCGCCGCCAGGAAGAGCAGCAGAAAAAATAAAAAGCCGCACCAATCCCCCAGGGGCATCCGCTCAAAGACCATAGGCAAAGTCTTGAAACCCAGGCCAAAGGTGGTTCCCACCGCCCCGGCTGCACCGAAGAAAACAAAGGCCGCCGGCACCGTAATCATCCCGCCCAGAGCCACTTCACAAAATTCATTCCCCGCCACCGCCGTGGTCGAGCTCAAGGCAATTTCATCCCTCCGCTTTAAATAACTCGCATAAGTGATGATCACGCCAAAACCCACTGACAAGGAAAAGAATATCTGCCCCGCCGCATCAATCCACATTCTCGGGTTGGCCAGCTTCCGCCAAAAATCCTGCTGCGTGGGATCAAGGTTCCACATAAAACCCAGCCCGTTCATGACATTCTGATCCGGCAACGCAGGGTTCGGAGTCCCCAAAGTCAACACCCGCACCAGAACCAACACAGCACAAACAATCAACAGAGGCATGGCCCGGACACAAAACCACTCAATCCCCCCGACTCAAGCCCCGGTAGATCAAAAAGAAATTAACCAGGATACAAAGCACCATGAAACCCAGAGTCAGATTCCAGGGGTCCCGCAACAACACCCCATCCCCCGCTGCTCCAATGTAGCCTCCAAAAAATTCCGGCGTGATCTCCACTCCCCCTCCTCCCAGAGCCTTCTGCAAATACAACCACGCATAACCCAGACACCAGGATTCGATAAACACGTAATACATGTAAATCACCACCGGCACGATCAATCCCAGCACTCCCACATAGGGTGCCAGGCGATGTCTCCATATCACCCGAAAAATCCCCGGAGCTGAATTAAAACCCCGCACCCCGCCATAACGTCCCATCGCCCACTCCGCCCAGGCCAGCGGCAGCCCGATCAAAATCAAGGCCACAAAATAGGGAATCATGAACATCCCACCGTCATATTTGGCGGCCAAACCGGGAAAACGAAGAAAATTCCCCAGACCGACAGCCGATCCCGCCACGGCCATGATGACGCCGTAACGCGACGACCAACCTTCCTTGATTCGATCCCCTGCCACGGGTGCCAGTTCTACGCCCAGAATCGACCTCTTGCCAACTTGAAAATCAACATGCTACAAACTTTGATGCCCCTAACCTTGCAAACCACGCTCGAGCGCGAAGCCTCCATCAAAGGCTCGACCCTCCACACCGGAAACACCGTCCACCTCACCATCAAACCCGCTCCCGCCGATACCGGCTACATTTTCAAAAGAACCGATCTTCCTGACGAACCCACCGTTCATGCCCTGGCCGATAACGTCAAGCAGGTCGAACGCGCCACCACCATCTCGGAAGGCTCGGTCAAAATCCACACCATCGAACATCTCCTCTCCGCCCTCCGCGGTCTGGACATCGACAACGCCCTCATCTCCATGGACGCCAACGAACCTCCCATCGGCGACGGTTCCGCCGATCCCTATGTCCAGTTGGTCGAGAAAGCCGGACGCCGCGAATTGGAGACCCCCCGCGCCTACTTCGAAGTCAAAGAACCCATCAGCATCGAGGGTAAGGACGGCTCCTTCATGATCGCCCTGCCTGACGACGGCTTTAGAATCTCCTGCACCAACGCCAACCACACCGGCCTGCACACCCAATACTTCAGCCAGGAAATCACGCCCGAACTCTACCGCGAGGGAATCGCCAAAGCCCGCACCTTTGTTTTCTACGAGGAAGTCCAACCCCTGCTCGATAAGGGCTTGATCAAGGGAGGCAGCTTGGAAAATGCCATCGTCATTCGCGGAGACAAGGTCCTGAGCAAAGAGCCCATGCGTTTCAGTGATGAATTCGTCCGTCACAAGGTCCTGGACATCATCGGAGATCTGGCCCTCTTCCCCATCCGCCTCAAAGCCCACATCATCACCGCTAAACCCAGCCACGCCCTCAACACCGAATTCGCCAAGGCCCTTACCCGTCATCACCGCAAATATCTCAATCAACTCATGCCCGTGGAAAATATCCCGGTCGGAGAAGGCGCTCTCGATGTCAACCAAGTGATGCGTATCCTGCCCCACCGTTACCCCTTCCTCATGGTGGATCGTATCCTGAAATTCGAGGGCCCCACCCGCGCCACCGGAGCCAAAAGCGTCACCATCAACGAACCCTACTTCCAGGGCCACTTCCCCGGCCACCCCGTCATGCCCGGTGTTCTCCAAGTCGAAGCCATGGCCCAGGTCGCCAGTATTCTGCTCCTGCGCAAGGCGGAAAACGCCGGACGTCTCGGCTTCTTCATGAGCGCGGACAACATCAAATTCCGTCGCCCTGTCATGCCGGGCGACACCCTCATCATCCAGGTCGAGCTGGTCAAATCCCGTGGAAAAATCGGCAAGGCCGTGGGTCAATGCACCGTCAACGGAGAAGTTGTCTCCGAAGGGGAAATGACCTTCGCCATTCAATGATCCCACTCCTCCATCCTCTCCTGCCATGATCCATCACACCGCCATCATCTCACCCACCGCCCAACTCCCCAGGGACATCGAGATCGGCCCCTACTGCATCATCGGCGGAGACGTCACCCTCGGTTCCGGCTGCCACCTCACCCACCACGTCAGCCTCCAGGGCCCTTCCACCTTCGGAAAAAACAATCTCTTCCACCCCTTCTGCTCCATTGGCAACAAAACCCAAGACCTCAAATACAGCGCCGAACCCACCTTCCTCGAAGTCGGCGATCACAATGAATTCCGCGAATTCGTCACCGTCAACCGCGGCACGGGTCCGAACGAAAAAACCATCATCGGTTCCCATAACCTCTTCCTCACCTACAGCCACGTCGCCCACGATTGCCAGGTCGGCAACCACTGCATCTTCTCCAACAACGGCACCCTGGCCGGTCATGTCATCGTCGAGGATCACGTCATCATCAGTGGTCTCGCCGCCGTCCACCAATTCTGTCGGCTCGGCCAACACTCCCTCATTGGCGGCTGCACCAAAATCGTCAAAGACGTCCCCCCCTTCATGATCGCCGACGGCAACCCCGCCGAAGTCCGCGCCGTCAACGAAATCGGCCTCCAACGTCGTGAGTTTACTGAGGATCAAATCCAAACCATCCGCAAAGCCCACCGCTGCTTCTACGACCCCAAACTCAACACCTCGCAAGCCCTCCAAGCCCTGGCCGACGAATTCTCCGGCTCCGCCCACGTCCAAACCCTCATCGACTTCGTCAAATCCAGCCAGCGCGGCGTCATCCGCTGATAGGGCCTCATAGCGCGCGCCGAAGCGGGCAGAGAGGGCGGTTTCTTCCACCGCCACCTGGCGGATGATGACGAGGGCGCCCACCATCAGCGCGACCAGCGTGAAGACCGACGGCAGCGC